>JAGWUK010000693.1 GCA_028868455.1 Burkholderiales bacterium
AAGAATGAGCGATCGGAGCGTGTCAAACTGTTTGAGACAGTTTTTGCAAATAGTTTAGTGAGCAATTTTGACTTGGTCGTCATCTCCTGAAGTCGGTTTCGGCATGTTGATCCCGGCCTCGGTCGGCAAGGCTGGTGGCAGGGGCCTGCGATTTTTGAATCGATTGGGATGCTTTGCAAAGGCGTTTTGCAGGACCTGGGCGCGCTGCTCGTAGATGATGGGAGCGACGCCGGTGTGCATGGCCGCTGGCGTCATGTATCCGATGCCGGAATGGCGGTGATCGTAGTTATACCAGGCAAAGAATGTTTGGCAGTAGGCGCGCGCGTCGGCGAGCGAATCGAACCGTTCAGGGAAATTGGGCCGATATTTCATGGTCTTAAATTGCGCTTCCGAGAATGGGTTATCGTCGGAAGTGTATGGACGGCTGTGGCTCTTGACGACGCCTAGATCGACCAGCAGGTCGGCCACCAGTTTTGATCGCATCGCGGCGCCGCGATCGGCGTGCAAGGTCAACTGGTCACGCATGATGCCTTCGTTGTCGCAGGTATGTCCGATGAGTGTCTCGGCCAACGCGTCCGATTCGCAATCGGCAATCATCCAGCCGACCACATAGCGGCTGAAGATATCCAAAATGACGTACAAATGGAAGTGCGCAGACTTGACCGGCCCCTTGATTTTGGTGATGTCCCACGACCACACTTCGCATGGTTTGGTCGCCAGCAGTTCGGGCCTGGCATAGGCTGGATGGACCAGCTCATTGCGCCGTGGCCGCGTGCCGCTGGTCGCGCGCAGGATGCGGTAGAAGGTCGACACCGATGCCATGTAAGTGCCGGCGTCGAGCAGCATCGCGTACACCGTGTGCGGCGCGACATCGACGTATTGGGACGAGTGCAGCACGTCCAGCACCTCGTCGCGTTCGAGCGCGCTCAGCGCCAGTGGCGAACGGCGTGGCCGGCGCACCGTATGCTGGAGCGTACGTGCCTGCTGGGCACGATAGTAGCTGGCGCGGGGCACACCCATGCCAGCGCACACGGCGCTTGCGCCAAGGTGCTGCACCAGGCTCGTGGCGGCATTCATCACGGCACTTCCCCGGCCGTGGGCAATCCCAGTAGTTCGCAAAGTTTTTTTTGGACGTCGATGATCTGCTCGGCCCGGCCGAGCTTCTTACGTAGCTTTTCGTTTTCCAGTTCGAGGTTGGCGATGCGACGATCGACAGCCTTGGCGGCATCCGGCTTGGGGCCACGCGGCTTGTTATGAGAACCCGCCGCATCGAGCGCGGCGACCTCAATGCGCCATTTGCTCAAATGAGAGCTGTACAATCCCTCGCGGCGCAACAGCGCGCCGATGCCGCCTGTCTCAGTACACGCGTTCGCCTCCTGGACAATGCGGCGCATGTAGCCTTTCGTAAAGGTACGCCGACGCGCCACTGCGACGACCTCGGAATCGGCTTCCATTTTTTTGGAGGGGGCCTCTGCGGTCGCCCTGCGGGCTCCCTGCGAGGCCCCCTCCAAAAAAGCATCGGCATCGGAATCATGCTGCGGTGGCACTATTGTCATCTTGGGATCCATGTATGTTCAACTTCCTTAATTAGCTTGATGAAGTTGTCTGACAACAGTTTGACACGGGGGGGATGCTGAACTTTATTTTGGATATATTTTCTGTATGCTCTACTTCTTCAACGAGAAGAGAAACTTCGCCTTGTGCTGTAAATTTAATCGCATTTCCAACCAAATTAATTAATATTTGTTGAATACGTAGTGAGTCACCAAATAAAAATTGAGGAACATTAGACTCAACACCGATAGCCAATTCCAGATCTTTATCACCGGCATAAACGGACATGATGGATGCAACCGTGTTGATAATGTCATTGAGTCGAAATGACATAGGGTTAATGTCCATTTTCCCCGCTTCAATTTTAGAAAAATCTAAAATATCGTTCAGGATATTGAGTAATGACTGTCCAGAAGATTGAATCATTGACACATATTTTTTCTGATCAAATGTCAATGATGTTGTTCCCAACAAATGAGCGATACCTAATACCGCATTCATTGGCGTACGAATCTCATGACTCATATTGGCTACAAACTCACTCTTTGACCTATTGGCAGTCTCTGCCCGTTCCAAGGCCAAATGCATAACCTCAAATGCTTTTTTTTCTAAGGTGATATCTTTGGCGA
>JAGWUK010000694.1 GCA_028868455.1 Burkholderiales bacterium
GCGAGGTCTTCACTTCCTTCGGCGCGACCGAGCGTAAATAGAACAGGGCGAAACCGAACGGCGGATGCATGAAGGAGGTTTGCATATTCACGCCCAACAATACCCCGAACCAGATCAGATCAATACCCATTTTTTCCGCAACCGGGCCAACCAGAGGCACCAAAATGAACGCCAGTTCAAAGAAGTCAAGGAAGAAGGCCAGAACGAAGAACATGATGTTGACGACGATCAGGAAGCCGGTATTGCCGCCTGGCAGCGATGTCAATAAGTGTTCAACCCACAAATCGCCATTGACACCACGGAAGATCAGAGAGAATACCGTGGAGCCGATCAAAATAAACACGACGAAGCAAGACAGGCGGGATGTGGAACCCATGGCCTGCTTCAACAGACCCCAGGATAAACGTCGATTCATGGTCGCCAGAATCATGGCACCAAACGCACCCATGCCGCCGCCTTCAGTTGGAGTGGCAATGCCGACGAAAATCGTACCCAAGACCAGGAAAATCAGCGCGAGTGGGGGAATCAATACAAATACGACCCGTTCAGCCATGCGCGAAAGCAGGCCGATATTCAATTTTTTGTTCAGGAAGGCAAACGCAAATGCAAATACGATTCCCAAGCCTGCAGCGTAAATGCCGACCTCGTCAGTTGGTGAATCTGGATGTGCAGCACCATAGTATTTGGCAAACGCAAAGCTGATGCCAACGCTGACAATAATCAATGCGAGCAAGGACAATACACCGCTATCACCATTGGCTTGACGCAGATTGCGTGCTTCGGGTGGAAGCGCAGGAACCCAATGCGGTTTGATGAAGGAAATGATCAGCACATAACCAGCATACATCAGCGTTAGGAGCAAACCTGGAATAAAAGCGGCCTGATACATGTCACCGACGGAGCGACCTAACTGATCAGCCATCACGATTAACACCAGCGACGGCGGGATAATTTGTGCCAAGGTGCCGGATGCGGCAATGACTCCTGATGCAAGTTTTTTATCGTAACCATAACGCAGCATGACAGGCAAAGAAATCAGACCCATGGAGATAACCGATGCTGCCACCACGCCGGTCGTTGCCGCCAGCAAGGCGCCGACGAAAATAACCGCGTAGGCAACGCCGCCGCGTAGCGGTCCGAAGAGCTGTCCTATCGTCTCAAGTAGATCTTCCGCCATTCCTGAACGCTCCAATATCAGCCCCATGAAGGTGAAGAAGGGAATTGCCAGCAACGTGTCGTTGGACATGATGCCGAAAATACGATTTGGCAAGGCTTGCAGCAGTTCGGGTTTGATCAGTCCGAATTCGATACCGAGAAAACCAAAAAACAAGCCATTGGCGGCCAGTGAAAACGCCACCGGAAATCCGGATAGCAAGAACACCACAAGCGTGGCGAACATGATGGGCGCCATATTGGCGATGATAAATTCCGTCATTTATTGTCTCCGCTTATTATTGTGTGAGATTGTTGGCGCGCTTGATCGCTTCAATCTCTTCTTCTGGTGTGGCCGCATGTTTTTCAAAGGCGCTGGCTTCGACAAGCCCCATTAAAAAACCAATGCGTTTAATTAACTCAGAAATGCCTTGCAGCGTCAGCAGGGAAAATCCGCAAGGGATCAGCAGTTTTGCTGGCCAGACGATCAGTCCACCGGCATTGCTGGACATTTCCTGATTCTCAATGGATTCCATTGCGTACGGAACGGAAAAATACAGAATCAGTATTGCCATCGGCAGCAGAAAGCACGTGAAGCCGAAAATGTCTATCCAGACCTGTGTGCGCTTGGACAAGCGGCCTGCCACGACGTCAATGCGCACATGTTCATTTCTGCGCAAAGTTGCCGATGTGCCGAGAAGAAAAACAGCGGCAAATAAATACCATTGAATTTCGAGCCAACCATTGGAACTGGTATTGAAAACATAGCGAACCAGCGCATTGCCGGCACAGATCAGAACAGCGAGGAGCAGTGCCCAGCTGATGACTTGCCCTATCTTTTCATTGAGCGCGTCGATGAGTCTCGATAACGAGATGAAAAATTTCATGCTTTGTCTCCCATTTGTAACGGAATTGTTTGAGTATGGCAGAAGTTTCTCCTGCCTTTGCCTTATTGTGGTCGGGGCAAGTATAAGACATTTGCCTTCAGAAACAAGGCTTTAGTATTGGAGAACTGATGCTTTTCGCGGCG
>JAGWUK010000695.1 GCA_028868455.1 Burkholderiales bacterium
CTATTCGGCATATTGCCAAAAGCCGGTCTGACCGTCGCGGCGATTCCTGCGTTTCTGGAAAAAGACGCCTCGACCAATTATCAGCAAGGCACAGCGGACGGTAGTCGTCCCGGTCAGGTTTGGGTCAATACGTATCAGTTTGAGAAACGCAATCTGATCAGCGTCGAATCGATTGCCTATCACGAAGGCATTCCGGGTCACCACATGCAAATCTCGATTGCGCAGGAATTGCCCGACGTCCATCCGTTTCATCGCGCACTCAATGATGAGTACATCGCCTACGTCGAAGGCTGGGCGCTGTACGCAGAACGACTGGGCAAGGAAGTCGGTTTTTATCAAGACCCGGTCAGCGACTTCGGGCGCTTAAGCAGCGAATTGTTCCGAGCCATTCGTCTGGTGGTCGATACCGGCATGCACGCCAGACGCTGGACTCGCGAACAGGCACTGGATTATTTTCAGGAAAATGCAGGTATCTTGCCGGAATCAGAAGTTGATCGATATGTCGTCTGGCCGGGACAGGCGCTGGGATATAAAATTGGCCAGTTAAAGTTCATCGAATTGCGTCAGCGTGCAGAGGCAGCACTCGGCTCCCATTTCGATCTGCGGCATTTTCACGACATGTTGCTCAATGCCGGCCCCTTACCATTGGATATGCTGGAGCAACGCGTTGACGACTGGATCTCCATGAACAAAATGCCTGATACACAAATAAAACAATAACGACACGTCGTCGCGGTGGTCGCCAGTAAATCGCATTCTTACGCCACCGCGCACGATAAGTGTTCTGCCTCCGCTTATGCGACAATCCACGTTTACACCGCAACTTGTAGCGGCTTACCGGCGCAGCGCATTATGGATACCAGCAGCATGTCAGAACTCTTCGCTCAGCATCGTGATCTGCTGGTGTTTAGCAATGTCTTATTGCAGCAATTAGGATTGCCGGTTCCGGCGGTGCCGACCATGATGCTGAACGCGAGCCAGGTACAGCCTGTTTATGCCCTGATTCCCTTGTTGCTGGCGGCTGTTTGCGCCTCGGTGATTGCGGATCTGTTGTGGTATCAGGCCGGAAAAATTTTCGGCTACAAGGTATTGAATTTTCTCTGCAAAATGTCGATCAACCCCGGCTCTTGCGTGAACCAGACAGAAGCGCGATTTCATCGCTGGGGCGTGTGGTCGCTGGTGATGGGCAAGTTCATTCCCGGATTTTCGACCGTCGCGCCGCCGGTCGCCGGTGCGCTGGGAATGTCACGCAGCGCCTTTTTGATTGCCTCGGCGATTGGTGCAGGATTATGGGCAGGGCTGGCGCTGATCGCTGGCTATGCCTTACAGGCGCAGATCGCGGTCGGCACGGCATTTTTGTCTGAACATGGTGTGCGCATCGTGACCGTGTTCGCGCTGATCCTGGCGGCTTGGATGGCATGGAAATTTTGGCAGAAAAAACGATTTGAACGACTCGCAGCAATTCCGCATATCAGCGCCAAAGAGTTGGCACAGGCATATGCTGATCGCCAGATGCCGCGCATCATCGATCTGCGCAGCAAGAGCATGATTAAAGAAGCGGGCAGCATTCCACATGCCGTGGTCAGCGAATTAAACGCCGTCGGCACAATCGCCAGCGGCTGGCCAAAAGAAGACTTGATCGTGACGATTTGCGCTTGTCCTGGCGACGCAGCTGCGGTTCATGCAGCGCATACCTTAAAGGCGATGGGATTTAACGAAGTCAAACCACTCGCGGGCGGCTTCGAAGCCTGGCAATCGCAGGCGGAAAAACAAGAAGGCCTGTTGGTTTTTCATATCTGAAGTCTTGTTTACCCAAGCCATTCAGAGCAATCAGGTTTGCCAGATACGCGGAACGACCGCCTGACCGGCACTTGTGAATCCACGTTCTCCGTCCCGTTAAATCAATAGCAATGATTAACTGAAAACAGTGCGTCAACGGAGCGAACTCCATTTTTTCGTGGTATGCGCCAACTTGGATTTAGACGCTGACGTTGACGCGAACGTGCAGGACAATCCAATCGTCAAAACGGCAAAAAAAAATTTGTCCATGTTCCAACAAAAACATGGTGCAGACGCGCCTCAAGCCACCAGCGATTGATCCGGCGTGGCGGCATTCTGGCGGGTAGTGGCATGCGAACTTGCGAGAACATAATGGCCGCGACCGGCTTTTTTGGCGGC
>JAGWUK010000696.1 GCA_028868455.1 Burkholderiales bacterium
GGCGCTTCTCCGACAGGTAGTGCGAAAGTAAATTGCGCGCCGCCTTCGCTGCGGTTTTCAGCCCAGATTTTACCGCCATGTGCGTGAATGATGCTTTCGCAAATGGATAAACCCAGACCCACGCCAGGGCTGGCGGCCTCTTCTACGCCACGCGTAAATTTTTCAAAAATGTTGATGCCTGGTGGCAAACCTGGGCCGTCGTCACTGATGCTGACGCGCACTTCGTCACCAGTTTTAACTGCGCCGATCATAATTTTTCCTTTGCCGTATTTGGCTGCATTCTCGATCAGATTGCAAATGACTCTTTCCAGCAATACCGCATCAAAAAATAAGAGCGGTAAATCGGATGGGATGTGCGTCTCAAGTGCATGCCCGGTCAGCGTATGGGTACTCGCACGTAAGGCACTGCCAACCACTTCTTCCAACGGCTGCCATTGGCAATGAAGTGTAATTTTTCCGGACTGCAGACGCGCCATATCAAGCAGATTGATGACCAGCCCGCTCATTCTCAGGGCTTCCTCATGGATGGCGGCATTCAGGTCAGCGCGCTTTTCCTGGCTCAGATCCGTTTGTTCATGTAGTGTGCTGGCGAGCCCGACGATCGCTGTTAAAGGAGTCCGCAAATCGTGAGAAATCGCTGACAGGAGCGAGTTGCGCAGACGCTCTGCTTCCATGTTCACCAGTGCATCTTGTGCCACGTTGACATAATGAACGCGTTCCAGTGCCAGCGCGATTTGCGCTGCGAAGGTATCAAGTAGCTGTTGCTGTTCAGGTTGAAAGATGTAACGGTTGTTGCTTGGCGAGATCGCCAGTACGCCGCGGGTTCGCATGGGTGCTTGCAGAGGCAGATACAAGACGGCGTTCGAAGGCAATGTATTGGTTCCCAAACCCGCCTGCTGATGATGGTCGTACACCCATTGTGCGATGTCGGTATCGAAGTTAGTTAAGCTGGTTTGTTGATCGGGCGCAGACAAAGGTTGGCGGATTTTTTCGTGGCTGTCTGGCAATAGTATCGCGATTTTTGCCTGAAATACCGGAGCAAGATGCTCACTGCTGATTTCTATAATTTGTTCCACCATCAGCGCGCCAGACAGTGCCTTGCTCATTGTGTACAGCGCATCGGCGCGGCGCTCGCGGTAATGCGCGATACGCGCCTGAAAGCGCAGGCTGGACATCAGATTGCTGATCGTTAACGAGACTGCCAGCATGATTGCAAACGTGAAGACATATTGGCTGTCGGAAACGCTGAAAGTGAAGCGCGGAGGAACAAAGAAAAAGTCGAAGCTGGCAACGCTCAGAAACGAGGCAAGTATAGATGGGCCTTTGCCAAAGCGAATGGCAACAAAAACTACCGCCAGCAAATACAGCATCACCACATTGGCGAGATCGAATATCCGCATCAGACCCGCGCTGACCAAGGTGACGGTAATGCATACAGCCACCGTCCAAAGATAGGCTGGAACAGCGCTTATCTGATTTTCGTCGAGATCGATATGATTGGGCTCCCGGTCATCCTTGATCTGATTCGATTCCACATCAAGATCATGTCCAACCATGATGACGTCAATATCGGTTGAGCTTCTTGCCAGCGCGTCTGCCAGGCTGCTGCGCAAAACTCTGACCCAAATCGGGCGCATCGATTTACCAATCAATAACTTGGACGCATTGCGGCTACGTGCGTAGCTTAACAATAGCGTCGGCAAATTGTCGCCAGCGAGCGTCGTGGTTTCTGCACCCAGTTCCTGCGCTAATTTCAACGTCTTTAAAATGCTGTCGCGACGTGTGTCGCTGAGATTTTGCAATGCAGGGGTTTCCACATAAACAGCGATCCAGTCTGCGCGCAGACTGGCAGCCAAGCGTGCCGCACTGCGTACCAGCTTGCTGGCGCTGGCGTCCGGTCCTACGCAGACCAGCAGGCGTTCTTTCGCCTGCCAGACTTTGTTAATGGATTGATCGGCGCGATAGTCCCGCATTTGTACATCGACCTGGTCGGCAGTGCGACGCAAGGCCAGCTCACGAAGAGCAATGAGGTTGCCTTTGCGGAAAAAATTTTGCGCAGCACGCTGTGCCTGCTGGGCCAAATAGACTTTACCTTCCTTTAGACGACGCAACAATTCATCCGGCGGTAAATCAACCAGCGTGATTTCGTCAGCCATATCAAATACTTTATCGGGGA
>JAGWUK010000697.1 GCA_028868455.1 Burkholderiales bacterium
ACTGGAAGCAGGCATGTTGAAACCTTTCATTGCCGACGATAACGAGGAGTCAGCATGAGCCAAGCTTTCCACACCTGGATGAAAAATAAGCAATTGGAGTGTGAAATTGCGTTGGCGAATCTGCTGCCGCAAATCACAGTGTTACCCGAACGTTTGCATGAAGCAATGCGCTATGCGGCTATGGACGGTGGTAAGCGCGTACGGCCTTTACTCGTATTTGCGGCAGGACATTTGTTCAATGCGCCGGCAGATATGTTGTTGCGGGCCGCCTGTGCCGTTGAATTGATTCATGCTTACTCGCTGGTTCATGACGACATGCCGTGTATGGACGACGACGCCTTGCGCCGTGGCAAGCCGACCGTTCATATTAAATATGACGAAGCAACAGCGCTGCTGGTTGGTGACGCATTGCAGGCACAGGCGTTTCAAGTCTTATCAGAAGGTGATGGTGATGCGGTCGCCAAGCTTTCCATGGTGCGATTGCTGGCGCAAGCCTCGGGATCTGTCGGAATGTGCGGCGGCCAGGCAATAGACCTGGCCAGTGTTGGTCTGGCGCTGGACAGAATACAACTGGAGCAGATGCACCGACTGAAAACCGGCGCTTTGTTGCGCGCTTCTGTACTGCTCGGTGCGATGAGCGGCAAGAAACTGGATGAAAAGGAATTGCAGGCTCTGGATGCTTATGCTGCCGCGATAGGATTGGCCTTTCAGGTCGTCGATGACGTGCTTGATGCGACAGCTGATTCGGCCACGCTCGGAAAAACCGCAGGAAAAGATGCGGCCGACAACAAACCAACTTATGTCAGTCTATTGGGCTTAAGCGCCTCGAAGCAACTGGCGGAACAATTGCGTTGCGACGCCCATGATGCTGTCGAGGTGTTTGGTAATCAGGCGCAACTGTTGCGCGATCTCGCCGATCTGGTCGTACAGCGTCAAGCGTAAATAGTGAAATTTCATGAATAACTTACTTCAAAGTATCAACTCCCCCGCCGACCTGCGCCAGCTGTCCCGCAACCAGCTCAAGCCGCTGGCGGACGAATTAAGGCAGTACGTGCTGGAATCGGTTTCTAAAACAGGCGGACATCTGTCTTCCAATCTTGGTACGGTTGAGTTGACGATCGCTTTGCATTATGTGTTTCATACTCCGGAAGACCGTTTGGTCTGGGACGTGGGACATCAGACGTATCCGCATAAAATTCTGACTGGCCGGCGCGATCAGATGCACAGCTTGCGCCAAAAAGACGGCATCTCCGGTTTTCCGCGTCGTGTGGAAAGCGAATACGATACCTTTGGCACTGCGCACTCTTCAACCTCCATTTCTGCAGCGCTGGGTATGGCGCTGGCGGCAAAAACCAAGGGCGAAGATCGCCATGCTGTCGCGATTATCGGCGATGGCTCGATGACCGCTGGTATGGCTTTCGAAGCGCTGAATAATGCCGGTGTGTACGAAGATATAAACCTGCTGGTCATCCTCAACGATAACGACATGTCCATTTCACCACCAGTCGGCGCCTTGAACCGTTATCTGGCACGGCTGATGTCGGGCAAGTTTTACGCGGCTGCCCGCCATGTCGGAAAATCCGTATTGCCATCGCCGATGCTGGAGCTGGCAAAGCGTTTTGAAGAACATGCAAAAGGTATGCTGGTGCCAGCCACCATGTTTGAAGAATTCGGTTTTAATTACATCGGCCCGATTGATGGCCATGATCTTGATTCACTGATTCCGACGCTGCAGAATATTCGTAACCTGAAGGGGCCGCAGTTCTTGCACGTCGTCACCAAAAAAGGTCAGGGATATAAACTGGCGGAAGCCGATCCGGTGTTGTATCACGGCCCGGGTAAGTTCAATCCTGCCGAGGGCATCAAGCCAGCTGGCCCAGGCAAGTTGACATATACACAGGTATTTGGTCAGTGGCTATGCGATATGGCTGCTGCCAGCGACAAGCTGATTGGTATTACACCGGCAATGCGCGAAGGCTCGGGAATGGTCGAATTTGAAAAACAATTCCCCAAGCGCTATTACGATGTCGGTATCGCTGAACAGCATTCGGTGACGTTTGCTGCTGGTCTCGCGTGCGAAGGATTGAAGCCGGTTGTGGCGATTTACTCAACCTTTCTGCAGCGTGCATACGACCAGTTGATTCATGATGTCGCCTTACAAAATCTGGATGT
>JAGWUK010000698.1 GCA_028868455.1 Burkholderiales bacterium
GCGCTGGTGCCGATCTGAACTGGATGAAAAAAATGGCCGATTACACGCATGCCGAAAACCTGGCCGATGCCGGACAACTGGCAGCCATGCTGGCGGCGATTTACCGATGCAGCAAGCCGGTGGTCGCGAAAGTGCAGGGTGATTGTTATGCCGGCGGTATGGGGCTGGTGGCGGCCTGTGACATCGCGGTCAGTGTCGACAGCGCCAATTTTTGCCTCAGTGAAGTCCGTCTGGGCTTGATTCCGGCGACGATTTCGCCGTACGTGATCAAGGCCATGGGCGAGAGTGCGGCGCGGCGTTACTTCATTACGGCAGAGCGTTTTAGTGCGGCAGAAGCGCACCGTATCGGGTTTGTCCACGAAGTGGCGACCGCGGATGCACTGGATGACAAGGTGGCGGACATCGTCAAGGCGTTGATTTCGAATAGTCCTCATGCTGTGCGTCAGGGCAAACGTCTGGTGCAAGATGTTGCCAGTCGCGAAATTTCTCCAGAGCTGATTGCGGCAACCGTCGAAGGTATTGCACAAATCCGCGCCTCGAATGAGGGACGCGAAGGTGTGCGTTCATTTTTGGAAAAGCGGAAACCCAACTGGCTCGCATGAAAAAGAGAAGATTATTGACGGGTGCTTTGGTCGTCGCGGCGGTGAGCGCGGCAGGATTGGTAACTTACCGCAAATCCACGGTGGAAATCACCTCTGTGGAGCGTATGCTGGCGCAACTGAAGGACTTGAAGTCGAAGGTTCTGGTCGCCCATAGCGGCTGGGCGCCGTACAAGGTATTCGTTCATCTGGCGCAAAGCGTGCAGTATTCGATGACTGGCTACCCGGAAATGAAACCGGCATTGTTTCAGCATACGGCGGGCAGTGCGGCGTTTTTTGCTTTCTCCGTTGCGGGAGCTATGCGCCACAACCTGACCGAACCGATTCCCGGGGCGCCTGCGATCGCGGATGACGGGAGTGTCAATGACGCCATTATTTTGCTGATCAACACTTTGCAACAGTTTCAACAGTATCAGGGCAATTTGCATCCGCATTTTGCGTATGGGATGTTGAGCAAGGACGACTACGCGCACGCCCATGTGATGCACATAGAAAACCATCTCATGGAAATTGGAATAACGTAAAACGGCAGGCGCGCTGATGGTGCCTCGCTTTTGAAATGGTACGGTCGTCTTCGCCATGTATTGCCGGAAGGTTCATGCACCAGTCCCGGGAAATTTGGCTTTAGTCGGGATAAAACGGATTTTATATCGCAGGGAAAGCAGTAAAACGATAACAGCCCAGCATTGACGAGCCTTTCGAGGCGAAAATGACTGGAAATGCCCGTCAAACCTGCGGTTTTTAAAAGTAATCTGGAGTAAATTTGGATAATCAATACAACTGGGTCGCACGCAGCCTGCAGCACGTCTGGCACCCGTGTACCCAGATGCAACATCATGAAACGGTGCCGCTGATACCGGTCAGCCACGGCCGTGGTGCCTGGCTGTTCGACATGCAGGGCCAGCGCTATCTGGATGCAATCAGCTCCTGGTGGGTGAATTTGTTTGGGCACGCGAATCCACGTATTAATGCCGAACTCAAAGATCAGTTAGACAAACTGGAACACGCAATGCTGGCCGGATTCACCCATGCGCCAGTGATCGAATTATCGGAAAAATTATCGGCGCTGACCGGGCAACAACTTGGACATTGTTTTTATGCTTCGGATGGCGCCTCGGCGGTCGAGATTGCGCTGAAGATGAGTTTCCATTCGTGGCGCAATCGCGGCCAGACCGATAAGCAGGAATTTATCTGCATACAAGGCAGTTACCATGGCGAGACCGTGGGCGCGCTGGCCGTCACCGATGTCAGTTTGTTCCGGGAAGCCTACGGCCCCATGCTGCAAAGAGCGCACGTTGTGGCTTCGCCGGATGCGCGGCTGGCGCAGGAAGGCGAGAGCGCGGCCGATGTCGCCGTGCGTGCCGCAAGCGATCTGGAGCGCGTATTGCAGCAGCGCGCCGGAAAAATTGCCGCTGTGATTGTTGAACCGCTGGTGCAATGCGCAACTGGCATGGCGATGCATGATCCCGCCTATTTGCGTCAGGTACGGGCATTGTGCGACCAGTATCAGGTTCATATGATTGCCGATGAAATAGCTGTCGGCTGCGGTCGTACCGGTACTTTCTTT
>JAGWUK010000699.1 GCA_028868455.1 Burkholderiales bacterium
CGAAGCACTTGGTGGTGAAATACGATTTCAGCAAAAAGTTACCGACATTGAAATTAAAGACGGGCAAGTGCAAGGTGTTTACGTCAACGGCAAAGAGTTTATTCAAACAGATCATATCGTTCTCGCCATTGGTCATAGCGCCCGTGACACATTTCAAATGCTATACGATAAACACGTATACATAGAAGCAAAACCGTTTTCAATAGGATTTCGCATCGAGCATCCACAATCTATTATCGATAAAGCGCGTTTCGGCCCAAACGCAGGCAACAAAATTTTAGGCGCTGCGGATTACAAATTGGTACATCACGCAAAAAATGGGCGCTCCGTTTATAGTTTTTGCATGTGTCCTGGCGGAACCGTCGTTGCGGCAACATCGGAGCCAGGTCGCGTCGTAACTAACGGGATGAGTCAATATTCACGAAATGAGCGCAATGCGAATAGCGCCATAGTGGTTGGCATAAGTCCAACCGACTATCCCGGACACCCACTGGCAGGGATAGAATTGCAACGACAATTAGAAGAACAGGCATATCACCTTGGGGGGGGCAATTACAATGCGCCGGGCCAATTAATAGGCGATTTTTTATCGAACAAAGCGTCAACCATGCTCGGCGCTGTTGAGCCATCGTATAAGCCAGGAATAACGCTATGTAACCTATCGGCAGCACTACCAGATTACGCCATTACGGCTATCCGGGAAGCGATACCGGAATTTGACAAAAAAATTAAAGGATTTGCATTAAGCGATGGCGTCCTTACCGGCGTAGAGACACGTACGTCATCGCCCATTAGAATAAAACGTTCAGACAATGACCTGCAAAGTATTAATACTCGCGGCTTATATCCTGCGGGGGAAGGTGCAGGTTACGCCGGAGGGATTTTATCCGCAGGAGTAGATGGCATAAAAATCGCCGAAGCTGTTGCTTTGGACATTATGAGAACAATCGAGAACAAATGATCTTGAAGTGAGCCTCAAAACTGACCTGTGAATTTCACGCTTATTCGCAAGTCAGTTTTTATGATTCAGAATTACTTCAACAACTCTTCAAGCCCTTCACTTAATTCATCAATCGCTGGCATTTCTTCCAAAATGACTTCCGGCTTGAGTCCGAGTTTCTGCGCTACGTCATAAGGGAAAGTCGCATTCATTTCTTCTTTCGAAAAGTCGCACTCATCTGCGCGAGCACGCCATGCAGACAAATGAACGATCGCAGCAGTTGGTTCAAATTCGGACTGCTGTAAAGGTTCAGCACATGCCTTAATTGCGACAGAAAACGTTTCCGGAAACCGCCATCGCTTCGCCAATTCAGCACCGACATCGTAAAAATCGTATCCAAACGATGCTTGCTCAACGTCCCGCCTGCGAGAATCAAGCGGGCCGGCAATTTTATCGATTTGCAAAGTCTGCTCAGGCATGCCCGCATGCATAACGAGCTGACCAATCGCATGCATCAAGCCAACAGTAAAAGCAAAATCAGAATTGCCACGCAATTTCTTTGCCAGCCATTTTGCAACAACTGCCGTATGCAAGCTATAACGCCAGAACTGTTTAAGATCTACGCCTGGCATTGATTTGAAACCGCTAGTTAAACCACTACTTACAACTAAAGTTCTAACGGTCATGAAACCCAGCATTAATACAGCATCATCGACCGTGCCGACACTCCTTGAAGCATGGTAGTAAGAAGAATTAGCCAAGCGTAAAAGTTTTGCACTTAGCACCAGATCTGCAGAAAGTTTCGATGCGATTTCATCAATTGAAACACTGTCGTTATTGAAACTGTCAATCACCTCCTGCACAACTTTTGGAATTGACGGAAGTGCATTTTGTTGCTGAAACAGAGCGTCAATTTTCATATTGCATCTCCTTAAATTTAGCCACAAATCAGGTTAAATTAGCCTTTGTCGTTTTTTTAAATTCCCATGTCGCCACAAATTCCGCAAATTTCCCGTTTAAACACGGTGTTTGCAACAAAAATCATACTCTGTTATTGCTACGTCAGAAACCTCTTTATCTCCAAATTATTCTTGCAGCGACAAAGATAACATTCGATATCACGCTTACTCAGTCATCTTTTGCACCATCAATACCCAATTCTTGTATTTTTCTTGTAATCGTATTTCGTCCAATCCCTAACCTGATCGCCGCATCATTTTTTCG
>JAGWUK010000700.1 GCA_028868455.1 Burkholderiales bacterium
CTGTTGCACGGCCACGCAATGTACTCATCCGGCACCGATTTATTCCAGTGGTGCAGTCATCATGATCTGGATGCGCAATCGGAACAGCTCTGGCAATTCATGGCGCAACGCGGCATCTGGCTGCGCTGGTTTGCCGCTGGGGCGTTTCGTCCGCACGGTGTGCGCTTTGGCTTGCCGGCAACAGAGTCCGCTTGGCAGCAACTGGAACACGCACTGACAGAATGGAAGGCGCAGCATGCCTAAACTTCGCTACGCCACGATTTTACTGATAGCGGTATTGTCCGCACTGTCCTTATCTGCGCAGGCCGCCATCACGGTGACCGATGATCTGGGCAAGACTGTCACGCTGGCGCGTCCGGCGCAGCGCGTGATCAGTTTATCGCCGCATGTGACTGAATTAATTTTTGCCGCCGGTGGTGGCGACAAGATTATCGGCACCGTCAAATACAGCGATTTTCCGGCGGCGGCCAGGACGATTCCGCGCATCGGCGATAACCGTCAGATCGATCTGGAACGCGTGATCGCGATGAAGCCGGATCTGCTGGTGGTGTGGATGCATGGCGCATTTGAACGCCAGCTGGAAACTTTGCAGCGGTCGGGCATTCCGTATTTTTTCAGCGAGCCGCATCGGCTATCGCAGATTCCCGAGACCTTGTTAAAACTCGGCAGTCTGCTTGGCACAGAACAACAGGCACAACGCGCGGCCAATGATTTTCGTCAGCAGACGCAGGCATTGGTGGCACAGTATCAGCACAAGCGCCCGGTGCGCACGTTTTATCAGGTCTGGGGCAAACCTTTATATACGCTCAACGATACGCACATCGTCAGCGACGCGATACGCTTGTGCGGTGGCGTCAATATTTTCGGCAAGCTGCCGGTGGTGGCGCCGACGCTGAGCATTGAAGCGGTGTTGCAGGAAAATCCGGAAGTGATATTGAGCGGCGACAGCGACAATCAGGCCGTCAGCGGTGTGCAGCAGTGGCAGCAATTTGCGAGTCTGCAAGCGACGCGCGATCATCATTTGTACAGCGTACCGGCCGATCTGCTGAACCGCTCTGGCCCGCGCATCATTCAAGGCGCCAAAGCGATTTGCGAGGCACTGGAAAAGGCGCGGCAGGACGCCTCGTCGTCACAATCAGCAGGTGGAAACGCCGCACGCGACACAGCAAAATAACAAAGGCAACCATGAGTCACTATCAACGCATCGCCTGTTTATCGACTGAAGCTGTCGAGGTCTTGTATGCGCTCGGCGCGCAAGAGTGCATCGCCGGTATCTCCGGTTACACCACACACCCGCCGATCGCGCGCGAAGAAAAGCCCAAGGTCAGCGGATTTTCTTCCGCCAAAATCGAACGCATCCTGGCCGTGAACCCTGATCTGGTGGTGGCGTATTCGAACATGCAATCGGAATTGTGTCGCGAGCTGATCAGCGCGGGGATAGAGGTGCACGCGTTTAATCAGCGCGACGTGGCGGGCATCCTGCGCATGATCAGCGTGCTCGCCGCCCTCGTCGATAAGCCAGAACACGGGGCGCAACTGATCGCCAGTTTGCAGACGCAGATTGCAGTGATCCGTTCACAGACGACGACGTGGACGCGTCGCCCGAAAATTTATTTTGAAGAATGGAACGAGCCTTTGATGTCGTGCATAGGCTGGGTGTCGGAGCTGATTGAGGTGGCCGGTGGCGACGATGCGTTTGCCGATCTGGCGCGTCACCACAGCGCCCGCGAGCGCATCATCGCCGATCCGGATGAGGTGGTACGACGTGCGCCGGATATCATCATTGGATCGTGGTGCGGCAAAAAATTCCGGCCCGAACAAGTGATGGCACGCACTGGCTGGCAAAGCATTCCGGCAGTGCGACACGGGCGCGTGTTTGAAATCAAATCGGCCGATATATTGTCGCCGGGACCATCGGCGATTCAGCACGGACTGATGCAATTGCACGCGCTGATCGCCGAATGGCAGACGACAGAACATTAAGCGCGAGAAGCTGGAAGAATATATATACTCCCCATATTTTTAATAAAAAATGGCTTAACGCGCTCGTATCTGGCTGGCGACTGAAAAATACTGGATAGGAGTATCACTATTTTCGTCAATCCTCAATCAGCACATAGCGAAGCCGGGGTACGATCCGGCAGGCAAAGACAAT
>JAGWUK010000701.1 GCA_028868455.1 Burkholderiales bacterium
CGATTTTCTTTGTCGTAAAAATCCCATCAGTAAATCAGGATAATCTTCGCTAACGGCGCGTTTGACGGATCCTCTCGTACTGAGCGCACTGCGCCATGCCAGTACCTTGGGCAGTCCCTCAAAGAAACCGAAATCACCTATACGCTCGAACACATCGAAATAGCGAAAAACCGGTGCGAAAACAGCATCCACCATGCTGAATTTTTCTGCTTCAAAATACGGCCCGTCGCCCAGTATCACTTCCAGTTGCTCAAACTTTTGATGGATATCGGAAGCACGTTCTGCCAACGCGGTTGCGTCCCGTGCTGAATAAAATTGACCGATCAAATTCAGAATGGCGCTGCCAAATTCCATCCATGCGCGATGCTGCGCACGTAGCAAAGCATCTTGCGGATGCATGCGCGGCAGACGGGTTTCATCCAGGTATTCGCAAATGACTGCCGACTCAAATACGGATTGCTCGTTGGCCAGCAGCACCGGCGTTTTTCCCAGCGGCGAAATACGTAAGAACCAGTCTGGCTTTTGCGCCAGATCGATATCAATGCGCCGGAACGGAATTCCTTTTTCATGCATGACGATGGCGGCCCTCTGTACATAGGGACACAGCTGGTGGCTGATTAACGTCAGGTTCTCGTTCATGATGCGTCCCGTCCGCCTGAAAGCGTCCACAGCAGGCTGCGGCGCAGCGTGAACACGCCATCGCCGATCAACCAAAGTACGACGGAAGCAAGGACCAAAAATACCGGATATTCCCAGCCGCCGCCTGGACTGGTGTGTACCCAGCCGTTTGCAAAATGGACGCTGGCAGCCGCGGCCATCACCGGCACCAGCAACAAGGCCGCTTGTCGGGCATAAATACCCAACACTAAAGCCACGCCACCAGTCAATTCCAATGCAAATACCGGATACGCCAGAAATGCCGGAAAACCGACGCTTTGGAAATATTGTGCTGTGCCTGGCAAAGTAAATACCAACAATTTCAGCAAGGCGTGCGCGATCCACATCACACCCAAGCTCAGCCGCAATAAAGTCGCACCGTAGTCGGCAGGATGATGTTCTTTCATCTCAGTCATAACAATTCTCCTCTCAGTTGATAATGACGCTAATATAGAATTTCTGATTCGCAATGAAAATATGCAATAAGGCAAACCATGAATGCAAATTTGCAATACAAACTCAACGCGGTTGATCTGGAATTTGTGCTGGCGCTTGCCAGAACTGGCACACTGGCGGCAGCAGCTGAACGGTTGGCGGTGGATGCGTCGACCGTGTTTCGCAGTATTCAGCGAATAGAAAAAGGGCTGGGGCAAAGCTTATTTGAGCGTTCCCGCTCAGGCTATCTGCCAACCGAACTGAGTCATGAACTAGTGCGGCTTGCCGAGCAAATCGAGGCACAGTTAGAGGCTGCCAGATCATTGGCACAAGCCCGTCCGGAGCAAGTAGCCGGCACCGTGCGTATTTCAACCACCGATACCATTTTGCATGGACTGATCGCACCAGCGCTATGCCCGCTACGCAGCACACATCCTTTATTGAGTTATGAGATATTGGCCACAAATGAGCTTGCCAGCTTGACCAGAAGAGATACCGACATTGCCGTTCGTGCGACTAAGCATCCGCCGCAGCACCTTGTAGGCAAACATGTCGGGCCAATCCGTGTCGCCCTGTTTGCTGCGGAAAAAACTGACCTCAAATCTTTCGATGCAAGTCTTGCTGTGAACACCAGCTGGATTGCACCTGACGACGCCTTACCTGAACATCCGTCAGTGCTCTGGCGCAAAAAACATTTCCCCAAAGTGTTACCGCATTACCGCGTCAACAGCATTTTGACTGTGGCTGAATTTGTGGCGCAAGGCTTGGGAATCGGTGTACTTCCACTTTTCCTTGCGCAGGGCAGAAAAGACCTGAGGCAGTTGAGTGAAGTGCTGGATGAATGTCAGACCGAGCTATGGCTGCTGACGCATACGGAGTCGCGCCATTTAAGACGCGTGTCGGCCGTATTTAGTCATTTGGCGCAAAGTCTGGTTTTGGAATAATTTCATTATCCACACGGAACTATCCGGGCAAATGAAAAGAAGCAGTCAGTGCACCGACGTCATGATTAGCCGCGCCCGTAAAATCAGGCAAAATTGCTGGCATCAAATCCGA
>JAGWUK010000702.1 GCA_028868455.1 Burkholderiales bacterium
GGCGACAGCACCAGCATCAGCATATCGGCGGCGGGTCCGGTAAAGCTCAGACTTTTCACGGGCACAACATTAAAGGACTGGTTGGCGACTTGGAAGTTAAACAGCCACGCGGCTGCCACCATCAAACCCACCAGCAGGCCGCCGACCAGCGCCGCCCAATTCAAGCGGCTGCGCCACGCAAACAGCACCCCACCACAGAGCCAGAACACCCCAAAGGCCAAGCCAAACCAATGGTTCCAGCCTAGCAGTGCCAATAAATCACGGCCTGCGCCGCCATCAATCGCCCACAAATTGCTAATCGCCAAGCGAAGCGGCGAGAGCAAACCCGTCATGGCCGACTGCGCCACCACCGCAAACACCAAGCCGGAGAGCAGGGCGCGTAAATTACCCGTGGCGGACAGCACCAGCAAACGGCTGGCACAGCCGCGCGCCAATACCATGCCAATGCCGAACAGTGCACCGCCGATAAGCGCGCCCGACAACGTGCCACGGCTGGCTAACTGGCGGGCATTGCCCACATCCAGCCAGCCCAATAAAATAAAGGCCTGCGTGCCAATCAGCGCCGCCGAAAAGGCAAACAACCAGACTGCCAACTTGCTGCCCATCTGCCAATGCGCCACCTCCAACGAGGCCGCCCGCAAGCAAAAACGTGAGCGCTGCGCCCAAAAGCCAAACACCACGCCAATCAGCAGGCCGCCCAGCGCCAGAAAATTGCCTTCACCGATTTGCTCAATCCATGCGCTGAACGACATTGTGGAATCCTTATGGAATGTGACTATGTGCGCGTGTAATCATATATGTGGACGAAAAAAACGGCTTGATGTGGGTCAAGCCGTTGGTAATGGATGCTAAGTAGTGCCTAATTTGAGAATATCTTCGAATACTTTGTTACGTGCTTTCGCATCTTTAAGAATGGCATTAATTGGCATTACATATTGATGGAAAGGCATATCTCCACGAGCTTTAATTTTATAATCGCGGTAAACAATTCTGGTGTCCATCGAAAATATATCAGTAAAGCCATCACCAATTAGGAGTTCGTAGAATTCATCATTTACCTCAACAATGGCAAAGGCAAAAACTTCACGTATCGAATCTATTTTTTTAACAATTTCTGTTGCATATAAGCGACATTGTGCGAGTGACTTGCTGTTGTCATATATGTCAGCTTCCAGCTTTTTAAATTCAATAATAACTAATTTGTTTGGTTGATTTGTGTTATCTTTAGTAAAAAATATCGCAATATCTGGCCTACGTTGATGGTCGGACTCCATGTCTGGGTTTATTGAGTCAACAATATTTTTAAGCTGCTTGTCGCTGAAAATGTTAGAGTAAGAAAGAAATTTATCGTCTAATAACCAGATATTGTTTTCATATAGCTCTGCGCCATTGCTGTTCTTTGGGAGAAAAGCATTGTGAATTTCATTTTCTTGACTTTGAATCGGTAATTGAGTAAGTGAATCGATTACGAGTGCCCGATGAACAATGTACTTTGCTAAATCTCCACTTGCTAAATGTGTCATATCTCCAATTGAGGCAGTGCCTTTTTGAACTTTATCAATTATTCTGTCTTCTTGCTTTGCTTGCGATTTTCTGTGTTTATTTATTATTTCATCAGCGTCAAATAGCTTTGTATCTCCGCCAATTGTGTCAGTATTTATGTATGGATAATATTTTTGGAGAATACTAATATTTTTCTCCTGAAATGACTTTATTTCTGAAGCAGAGAACTCCTCAACAAGCGTCATGCATTGTTTTGCTATTTCTGGGAAAAGTTTTTCTCTGCTAATTGGCGATACCCAGTCTAGATTTGTATCGTCTTTTGGGATTTCAAGTTTCTGTCGTTCTATATTGGTTAGGCGGTTAAAGTAGTCAGATGTTATAAATATGCTATAGCGACAAGAGTCGAATTTTTTACTCAATGTGATAACTTCTACGCTTAGCCTATCTGCACAAAGCATTGCTACAATACCATTTTTGGGTGGCAAGTCCGAAAACAAATAGCAAGTGAATTTCTCACCTAAAAAATCAAAATTTTTGGTTGCTATTGATTTTATCTCATTATTTTTACAAATATATTCTGCGGAAAATGGTTGTTCGGAGTCATGAGTGAACGTTAAATCTATATCAACGCCTTCTTGTTTCTT
>JAGWUK010000703.1 GCA_028868455.1 Burkholderiales bacterium
TGACACGGCTTGGTGCTGCTGCATGCATTGCTGCATGTAATGCTGCCTGCTGGCGATCCGCTTGCGCCATCTTGTGCGCGACTCTTTATTTCAGTGAATTATGTTGACACCCTCTCACGTGGTGCGCTTGCGCGCACTCACGGCAGCGATTGCTGCCTGCTTCCCTTTATTGCCAGTCACAGCACTGGCTGATGCATCTTCTCCGGCGCCTGAAAGCCTGGAAAGCCAGGACTACGCCGAACGCATCCTGATCAGCGCGGAGCGCCCGTCTTCGCTGCCGACAGAAATCCCGACCACCATTGAAGGCATTAACGCGGCCACCATCGCGCGAACCATCAATGCGATTGACGCTGAAGATGCCTTGAAATACCTGCCTGGCCTGCTGGTGCGCAAGCGCTATGTCGGCGACTATAACCATGCGGTGCTGGCAACCCGGGCATCCGGCACGGGTAACAGCGCCCGTTCGATGGTGTATGCCGATGGCATTTTGCTGTCCAATCTGCTTGGTAACGGTGCATCGTTTACACCGCGCTGGGGCCTGGTCACACCGGAAGAAATCGAACGCGTCGATGTCTTGTACGGGCCTTTTTCTGCGGCGTATGCGGGGAACTCGGTCGGTGCCGTAGTCGATTATGTCACCCGTATGCCTGAGCAATTTGAAGCGCATGCGAAGGTGACTGGCTTTACAGAAAATTTCCAGCTGTATGGCACGGACAAAACCTATAGCGGCAAACAAATGAGTGCGACGCTGGGCAACAAACAGGGCGATTTCTCGTGGTGGCTGAACGTGAATGAACTCGACAGTGACGGCCATCCTATCGCCTTTGCCAATAAGCTGTTAGCTGCCGGCGTCAACAGCACGGCAGGTACCGTCGTGACTGGTGCGATTGCCGACAAAAATCCACAAAATCAGGATCGCCTGATCCTGGGTGCAACCGGGCAATATCATACGATTCAAGATCACGCCAAAATCAAACTGGCCTATGATCTGAGCCCGACACTGCGCGCCAGTTACACCTTAGGCTACTGGCGCAACGATATGAACAGCGGTGCCGAAAGTTATCTGCGCGATAGTGCCGGTCGGCCAATGTATAGCGGTGATATCAATATCGGCGGAAAAAAATATACGTTGCCGCCCACCGATATCTCCAACAGCAAAAACCTGCTGGAACATCTTGCCCACGGCCTGAATCTGAAGAGTCATACCAAAGGCGAATGGGATTGGGAAATCGCGGCCAGCCTGTACGACTACAGCAAAGACATCGCCCGCGCGCCGACAGTCAGCATTCCGCAAGCCGATGGCGGCGGCGCTGGCCGCATTACGGATTCTGCCGGCACCGGCTGGAACACGCTGGCACTGAAAGGCATCTGGCGCCCAAACGCTGCGCATACAACGGAATTCGGCTATCAGCGCGAAGCATACAAATTGCGCACGCTGGTCTCTGATACCGACAACTGGATCAATGGCAATGCGCAAAAGCTTTACTCTGCTTTCCAGGGCGATACGCAATTACAAAGCCTGTATGCGCAAGATGCCTGGCGCATCAATCCGCAATGGAAAGCGATTTTCGGTGGTCGCTATGAACAATGGCAGGCCGACAATGGCGCGATCTCGAATGCCACGTCGACACTGGGATTTGGCAACCGTAAAGAATCCTATTTTTCGCCAAAAGCAGCACTGGCATGGAAGGCGAACGAAGACTGGACATATAAAGCCTCGGTCGGGCGTGCCGTGCGTATGCCGACGGTGTCCGAGCTGTATCAGGGCAGCATCGCCACCACCAGCATCGTCAATAACGATCCGAATCTGAAGCCGGAAAAATCCTGGACAACAGAATGGAGCGCCGAACGCGCGCTCAATGACAGCAAAGGATGGCTGCGCGCGACGCTGTTCCACGAAAACACCAGAGACGCTCTGTTTTCGCAAACCAATACGCAAGTGATGCCAAATATCACGAATATCCAGAACGTCGACGCCATCCGCACCACGGGTCTGGAAATCGCCTATCAGGCCAGCGATGTCTTCATGCGAGGCATGGATCTGGCTGCCAGCATGACGTATGCGGATTCTGAAATTACCCGCAACGACAAATATCCTGCCAGCGTCGGCAAAGCGCAACCGCGCGTACCTGACTGGCGT
>JAGWUK010000704.1 GCA_028868455.1 Burkholderiales bacterium
CATCCAATGCATCCTGGCACGCGGCGACCTCGATGGCCAAGGCAATTAGGACTAGTTCGTCTGACGAATGGCGCTGCCTGACGGCGCGGTTTAGCATGCATGCCAACTCATCGGAGGCAGTGTGCAACGCAGATCTTTTCTCAGTAGCGCCATTCTTCTGGCAGGCGGACTCAGCCTGACTGTCGGCAGCCAGGCGCAAGTCGTCAATCTGAACGACGCCATCAACAAATCAGGACGCCAGCGCATGCTCTCGCAGCGCCTGGTCAAAGCCTATCTGCAAATTGGCATGGACGTAGAAACCGCGGCGTCCAAAAAAATCCTCGATCAGTCGATGGCAACCTTTGATCGCCAGCTGATCGAATTACGCGTATTCGCCAGCGATGCCAGCTTACGCACCACCCTGTCCGACATCGACAAATTATGGCTGAATTACAAGCAGCTACTGGTCGGAAAAGCGCCCAATCCGCGCGACGCAAAAAGTCTGTTACTGCTCAGTGAGGATTTGCTGCATATGGCGGATCAGGCCACCTCTCTATTGGAAAAACAGGCGGGCAGCAAAGGCGGAAAACTGGTCAATCTGGCCGGGCGCCAGCGCATGCTGTCACAACGTATGGCCAAGTATTATCAGGCGCTGCAATGGGAAGTGGCACCGGCCAATGCGCATCAGATGCTGGAACAGGCGCGCAAGGAATTTGTCGCAGCACAGGCGACGCTGAATGC
This sequence comes from Burkholderiales bacterium, assembly GCA_028868455.1. GTDB lineage: Bacteria > Pseudomonadota > Gammaproteobacteria > Burkholderiales > Burkholderiaceae_D > Undibacterium. Next base: position 721 of record JAGWUK010000704.1, read on the forward strand.
TGCCAGCGGGACGCAGACCAGCATCCGCGATCAACTGATGCTGGCGCAATCGCAATGGGTATTTTTTGACGCAGCCTTGCATCAGGCAGCAGACTCCAGGAACCACCGCCAATCCGCCAGCAATGTCGCCACCACCAGCGAACGCATACTGGAAGTCATGGATCGCGTCACGGACTTGTACCAGCAACTGGCTTAGGCTGCGTCAGGGTCGTGGCGGGCAGACTGCTGCGCAAAAATGCGTCGATGCCGGTCAGCAGCGGCGTGGCCAGCGGCAGATCCGGTTCGCTGTACGAAGACAATTGCGAGGCCCTGTCTGTGCCGACAATTTTCAATACATGATTCATGCCGCGCACGATCAGCAACTGTGCTGCCGGTTGCCCGCGCTTCAATTCATCAGCCTGTCTGATTTCCACCTGAATATCGTTATCGCCCTGCACAATCAACACCGGAATAGTCAGCTTGCCCAACTCTTGCGAAGGCGTGTAATGAAACATCGAGATTAAGTACGGTTGCACTGATGGCCGATAAATTTTATCCAGCGGCGACGGCAGATCGCTGACCGTTTCCCCGGCTTGCAGGCTGCGCAAAATCTGCTCATTTTTTTGCACCATCACTGGCAACAATTTCCCGCGCAACTGAAAGCGGAAAATATCCGCCATGTTTTGTCCCGCCCCCGCCACCGACACCAGCGCATCCACCCTGACCTGTTCGGCAGCGAGTATCGACAGCAATGATCCTTCGCTATGCCCTAACAACACGACCGATGAAAAACGCGGATCAGCGCGCAGTTTTTTGACCCAGTCGGCGACATCCTGCACATAATTTTCGATGCGGTAATTTTCCTCCCGCGTGAAAGCCGCCTTGCTGCTGCCAACGCCACGTTTGTCATACCGCACGGATGCCCAGCCCGCCTGCGCCAATCCTTCCGCCAGCATCTTCAGGCTATTATTCGGCCCGTGCAGTAACAGACTATTGCCATTGCGATCGGTCGGGCCAGAGCCGGCAACGATCAGCACGACCGGCCACTTGGCAGCCTTTGCGACCTTGTCGCCGCCCGCTGGCAACATCAGACTGCCCTGCAACTGCCCGCTGTCCGTTTCCAGCGTGATCGCTTGCTCGCTCCACAGGTCTTCTGCTGCGACCGGTAGCGACAACACCAGACTCGCCAGCACCAATCCTGCCATCATTAACCATCGATTACCAAAGTCAGCCCGCATGAGAATTCACCTTTCACAAAAAAACTGCACATCAAAAATTCATCGCAAACCATCATCACCGCAGAACCACTGCAACATCCAATGCGACGCCGCACAGTGATTGCATTATAGGCAATAAATCCGTTTGATGCGCTTGAGCCAGATTCGTTCCGGCCAGATAGAACAAACAGCAACGATCGCTCCGGTTCTCCCCCCAAAAAA
>JAGWUK010000705.1 GCA_028868455.1 Burkholderiales bacterium
CCGAAGGAACCCGTGACCTGATCGCCACCGGCAGCGTGTATACCAGTGTACAGGCAGGTATACAAATGGTCAGTCGTAGCGGCCCCTTGAACGAATTGGAATATTCTGAATTCATCATGAAACTGCGCGCGATTGCTGACAATCTGAACGCGCATCCGGATATTCCAGACATGAATAAGGTCATGCTCAATGCACGTGAATTGCATCAGTTTGTGGCAGAACACGATGCGCAGCTCAGCGTCAGCATTGCAGCTAATGGCGCACCTTGGGCATTGACTACTTTGTTGGCCGCGCTGGAGAAAATGGGCTTTGATCAGCGCCCCGATGGTCGCCTGATGATGCCGGATGGTGATGGTGGCAGTTTATTCACGCTGTCGACGAATGTCGGCGTGAGCGAAACAATGACAGCGCGCCTGACCTTGTTACTGGATGTGCCTTGCGTATCGCCGTCCAGAGATGGGTTCGGCGCGATGGCTGCTTGCGCCAAGTCCTTGTCGACCCGTCTTGGTGGCACCGTTGTCGATGATGGCAATCAGCCCATCTCCAAGGCAGCACTGGATGAAATTGCCGGTCAGGTCAACGAGTTTTATTCCGCGATGGCCGAGGCGCAAATTCCAGCAGGTTCTTTGCGTGCGCAGCGTTTGTTTAGTTAATCTGCCAAGCTGAAATACATGCAAAACGATTTTTTCAGTGCGCCGACGGATGCGGACGTGCGTTCGCTTTCTGAGCAGGCCGAACAATTGCGAACGGATCTGCATCGCTACGCGCATGCCTATTACGTACTGGACAACCCGATTGTCCCAGATGCCGAATACGATCGCTTGTTCTCGGCCTTGCAACAGCTGGAGCAACAGCATCCCGAATTAAAAACTCCGGACTCTCCAACTTTGCGCGTTGGTGGCACACCGTTACCGGAATTCAGTCAGGTGCAACATGCAGTGCCGATGTTGTCCTTGAATAATGCGTTTGCTGACGAGGAAGTGCTGGCTTTTGACCGCCGCGTGAAGGAAGGCCTGGCTGAAGCGAGCGAAATTGAATATGCAATTGATCTGAAGTTCGATGGTCTGGCCATTAATCTTCGCTATATTGACGGCGTGTTTGCGCAAGCCGCAACCCGTGGTGACGGTTTTACCGGGGAAGATGTGACGGAAAATATCCGTACGATCTATTGCATTCCCTTGCGATTGAATACCACACAGGCGCCAAAAATTCTTGATGTGCGTGGTGAAGTGCTGATGTATAAGGCCGACTTCGAACGTTTGAATCAAAGGCAGCGTGATGCTGGTGCGAAAGAGTTTGCCAACCCTAGAAATGCTGCGGCAGGCAGTTTGCGACAGCTGGATTCGCGCATCACGGCGCAACGTAGTCTGCGATTTTTTTCTTATGGTATCGGTGCGCTGGAGGGAGCTGCTTTGCCGGATTCGCATGCGGCGCTGCTGGATTGGTACGCGGAGCTTGGATTGCCCGTATGCGAAGACCGGGCAGTCGTGCGCGGCGCGCAAGGTCTGCTGGATTTTTATCAATCCATCGGGCAAAAACGCAAAGAGCTGGCCTACGACATTGACGGCGTTGTCTATAAAGTCAATCGTTTTCAGGCGCAACAAGAACTCGGATTTGTCGCACGCGCTCCGCGCTTTGCCATTGCCCATAAATTCCCGGCAGAAGAGGCGATTACCGTTGTACAAGGCATTGATATTCAGGTTGGCCGTACCGGTGCATTGACGCCGGTTGCACGCCTGGCACCGGTATTCGTTGGCGGCGTGACGATCACCAACGCCACTTTGCACAATGAAGACGAAGTTCGCCGTAAAGACGTGCGAATTGGCGACACCGTCATCGTCCGGCGTGCCGGCGACGTGATCCCGGAAGTGGTGGCGGTCGTGCTTGAGCGTCGTCCTGAGCCGGCACCTGCCGCATTTGCAATGAATAAGACCTGCCCGGTTTGTGGCTCTCATGTGGTGCGCGAGGAGGGCGAGGCAATTGCCCGTTGTTCCGGCGGACTATTTTGTTCAGCGCAGCGCAAAGAGGCGATTCGCCATTTTGCAGCACGCCGCATGATGGATATTGATGGACTTGGCGAGCGCTATATCGATAATCTGGTCGAACTTGACTATGTGCGCGGCATTGCCGATCTG
>JAGWUK010000706.1 GCA_028868455.1 Burkholderiales bacterium
TAGTCAAACTTTCTTTATACTGACAGCATTCCATGATTGTGGAGACTTGCGTCAAACGACTTCAATCGGATTTTCGCTGAGGGTTTATGTTGAAGCAGGTATTGCAAACGGCCTGTGTAGGCAGTGGTAACTCCTGATTGCTTCAGCAAGGCATGGCGGCGAGCGCGTTAGTCAACAAGCAGGCGTCGCTTTGCTGGATATGGTTTGCGTCCTCTCCATATTTCGCATTTCTGATTGACAATCCAATTTTGATGTAGCTCCTGCGGGGGGAAACATGGCAAAGACAAATAAAGAATTTATTACGGGTTTGTACCAGTTACTTTGGGGGCAGCAGCCAAGCCAGGCAAATGTCGACCTGTATGCGGCGCGGCTGGATTCGGGATTGCTGACCAGGGCAGGAGTCGAATATACCTTTTTCACTGCACCTGAATATAGCCAGAAAGCGGAACAACTGGCGCGATTGTATTTGGCGGTATTTAACCGCATTCCTGATCTAGATGGATTTCTTTTCTGGGCAGGCGTGCAACGCAATGGTGGCAGCAATACGCAAATTGGCGAAACGTTTGCGCGCTCCGATGAATTTGTTGCTAAGTACGGTGGCAATCTGACGAACGTTCAATATCTCGATCTGATTTATCAGAATGTTCTCGGGCGTCCGGCTGATGTTGCTGGCCGCGATTTTTGGGCGCAGCAGATGGCGGCTGGTATGTCGCGCGGTGAGATCGTTAATCAATTCGCGCAATCGCAGGAATTTGCTGCCAGTTCAGCGATCGAAGTAAATGCAAGCTTGATTTATACGACGATGGTCGGTCGCATGCCGACGACCACCGAGGTGACGGCTGCACCCAGCAGTATCGAACAATTAATTGTGAAGGCCTCACAGGCTTCGGACGTGCCTGTTATTGCAGGCAGTATCAGCTATTCGGATAGTCTGTTCAGTGAGAGTCAGTTGAATGACGGATCAATCGTTAACTCAATAACGCTGACGCTGACGGGAGATACGTTCAAAGGTGGTGTCGGTTCGACGTTTGGAAAAATTGCCAATGTGCCGAAGGGGCTGACTGGCGTACTGACAAAAACGTCGGATACTACGGCAGTTTTAGCTTTGACGGGGGCGGCGGCATCCAACGCAAGCGCGAATAATGTCAGCAACCTGACCGTCACGCTGGACAATACGGTGTTCACCGGTGGTAAAGCGGCCAATGTGACCGGTGCCACCAAATCTGATTTGCAAATCGGATTTCTGGACATTCCGATGAAGGAACTCAATCATTTGTTAAGCGGCGTTGGCGCTCTCACAAGTCCTATGGCGGTTGATCTGTCGACCGATCAGTTATTACTGGGAGGCAAAAGCATCAGCCTGCTCAGTGGCAGTATGCCTCAGGTAAATAACGTCGATTTCAGTGGTATTGCGGCAGCAACAACATCGACAAGCACGACGACGACCAGCAGCAAGGTGACGGTCACGACCAGCCTCAAAGGCGATGACGGCGACAATTTGTTAATCGGCTCTGCGTATCCCAATGTATTTGAAGGTGGAAAAGGAAACGATACGATGCAAGGTGGGGCAAGCGTCGATAAGTTTATATTCGGCATTACACCGAGCCTGAACGGAAACGACACCATTAACGGATTCACGATAGGAAAAGGTGGCGATGTATTGAATTTTTCGGCTTTCCTGAATAAAACGGGCGTCACGAAAATAGGCACGGTCAACGCCGCCAGTATCGTACCCAAGGCCTGGTCTAACGGCGATGTACTGGCGGTGCAGGGAAACAGTCTGGACGCCGCCAGTATTGCCGATTTGTTTGGCGCCGCCAAAGCTTTTGCCGCACCAACTGTTGCCAGCAAAATGGTTGTCATTACCGCAGACATTATCGGCGACGCCAGTATCTGGTTTGTCATTAATCAGAACGATGTGACCGCGATTACGCCGGACGAAATTACCTTGGTAGGTACCTTGAAAAACGTCAATAACCTGGGACTGGTCGGATTTGATGCCAGCAATTTTGCCTGATTTTACGGACGCGGCTAATCATGATGTCGGTGCACTGACCGCTTCTTTTCATTTGCCCGGATAGTTCCGTGTGGATCATAAAATTATTCCAAAACCAGACTTTGCGCC
>JAGWUK010000048.1 GCA_028868455.1 Burkholderiales bacterium
TCGGCGCGCAGATTGTAGTGGCTCAGTGCAATCGCTGCCATCTTATTTCAACCAGCCGCGACGGCGGAAATACCAGAACGGTGTAATTGCCGAAACCAGCATCAGCAGCAAAGCAAACGGATAACCAAAATTCCAGTCCAGTTCCGGGAACCAGCCACGGAAATTCATCCCGTAGATACTGGCGATCAGCGTCGGTGGCAAGAATGCGACGCTGGCAACAGAGAAAATCTTGATGATCTTATTCTGGTTAATGTTAATAAAACCGACCGTCGCATCCATCAGAAAGTTGATTTTATCGAACAGAAACGAGGTGTGGCTATCCAGCGATTCAATATCGCGCAGAATCTGCCGCGCTTCTTCAAACTGATCGGCATTGAGCAAACGACCACGCATCAGGAAGCTGACTGCACGGCGCGTATCCATCATATTGCGGCGGATACGGCCATTCAGATCTTCTTCCTGCGCGATAGCGTTCAGGGCTGCAGCGGCATCCAGATCGCTGAATTCTTTTTGCAGGACTGCGTGGCTGACGTCTTCCAGGCTTTGGTACACGCCTTCAAGCGCATCGGCAGAATATTCGGCATCCGTCGCGTACAGATCCAACAGCACGTCTTTGTAATCTTCGATCGAACCGGGGCGCGAACGCGCACGCATACGCACGAGGCGAAATACCGGCAGGTCAATGGTATGAACAGAAAATAAAATGTCGCGTGCGAGGATAAATGCAACCGTCACAGTGCGTGCCGGTTCGTCGTCATCGTCGATCAGGAAATCAGTACGAAGATGCAGATCATTGTTATCTGCTTCGTAATAACGCGCCGATGCCTCGATGTCCTTGACTTCGTCTTCACCCGGTAAAGTCACACCGTAAATACTCTTGACCCACTCTCGTTCTTCTTCGTTCGGATCGGTCAGGTCTACCCAGATCGGCAGAGTATTTTCAAGGTCGGCGCGATTCTCGACATTGATCTGACTGAGCCGCCCATTATGCAAAACGAAAACATTAATCATGGAGAATTCCGGAAAGTACGACGCAAACAAGTTGGCTGGATTGTAAACCCGTTAAACCTGTTTTGGTGCAGTGCGCCAGTAGCGCGACACATTATTTTTTTGCCGCTACGACAGAAACAAGACGGATTACTCCGGCGAGAATTTTGCGGTCTTATCTTGTGGCTTTATCCAAGGCTTTTTCGAGCGCTTTCATGCGCAAATCCTGTTCGCCGTCGTTGCCGGTTTCCGTATCGGATGCGGGTGGTTTCGGATGCGTAAAACCCTGGGTTTCATGCAATTTGATCTGCTTAGTCGTCGGATTGCTGTCCAGGCATTCGGTGTCCGAATAGGTTACTTTGCCATTGATCGTGCAACGCCGTGCACCGGTACCGATCGTAACGGGCGCCGGCATGCCGTTACCGCCCTGATCGCTATTGGCTTGCCCGCTTTCCTGGGTCTGGGCCGTAAGCCCACTGGCTTTTTTCAGTTCGCCAGAAATCACTTTCGCAGATTTACCCCATCTGTCCCATACTTCCGGCATGGGCAAATGGCCGTGGCGCATCGTGTACAGTGCCAGCATGGCGGCACTTGCCACCAGCATGGACAGGACGGCGACAGCCAACAAACTCACACCTTTTTGTGTGGGTAATTTCATGGCAGCTCCGCATTATTCATGCGTTTCAAAATCAGCTCAGAACGCCTTTGCAAATAGGCCGAGCCGGTGTTTTTGTCAAAGTAGCGTGGCTTGGGCAACATCACCGCCAGCCGCGCCGCCTGCAGTGGGCTGAGTGCCGCAGCGCTGATGCCGTAATAATGCTGGGAAGCGGCCTCTGCTCCAAAAACGCCGACACCCCATTCGACCACATTCAGATAAATTTCCAGAATGCGCTCTTTGTCCATGCAGAATTCCAGCATATAGGTAATGATCAGCTCCTGTCCTTTGCGCAGATAACTACGTTGCCCGGACAGAAAAAGATTTTTGGCTAATTGCTGTGTGATGGTCGAACCGCCCGAAACAACTTTGCCTTTTTTCTGATTCTTTTCATAGGCCTTTTGCATGGCTTCCCAATCCACGCCTTCGTGATCGACAAAGGTGTCGTCTTCGGAAGCGATCACAGCACGTTTCAGATGATTGGAAATGCGCTGGTAAGGCACCCACTTGTGCTGCAAATGCGCACGCGGATTTTTTTCCTGCAACAGGCTGAGCTGATGGCGCATGAAGCTGGTCGATGTCGGATTGTGGTCCACCCACCAGTAAATCTGCACCAGGAAATACGATTGCAAAAGCAAAAATAAAACGACTGGCATCACCACCAGCCAAAACAGCAGACGTCGCAGCAGCTTCATGCGACCTCCTGAGCATTCTTGCGATTGGCTACGCGTTTGTTCATTTACGTCAGTTCTTTTTGTAAATCGGCACGCAGGTCGGCCAATAATTGGGATGTTTCCGGGCGCACACCGCGCCAGCATAAAAAGGCTTCTGCTGCCTGCTCGACCAGCATGCCCAGCCCATCGCGACAGTCCGCACCATGCAGCGCAGCCAGTTGTAAAAAGGCGGTTGGCCGGGTGCCGTACATCATGTCGTATGCCAGCGTTTTCGGCTGGAATACGCTGACCGGTATTGGCGGAACATCATCGTGCAAACTGGCCGAAGTGGCGTTGATGATGATGTCGAAAGTTTGCTGCAATTCGCTCAATGTTGATGCCAGTACCGGTACGTTTGCACATGCGCCGGACGCCATCACGGATTGCGCCAGCGTCGCCAGTTCTTGCGCTTTCGCCAGCGTGCGGTTGGCGATCACCAGTTCAGCAGGCATCTGTTCCAGCAAGGGCAGCAAAGCGCCACGCGCGGCACCGCCGGCGCCGAGCAAGAGTAGACGTTTGCCATGCAAGCTGCATCCTGCATTGCCAACGATATCGTTCACCAGGCCTATGCCATCGGTGTTGTCGCCAAAAATCTCGCCGCCGTCAAAACGCAAAGTATTGACGGCGCCAGCAACCTGCGCACGCGGCGTCAGGCGATTTGCCAGTGTAAAGGCTTCCAGTTTAAACGGCACTGTGACGTTCGCGCCCTTGCCGCCACCATCACGAAATGCCAGTACGCTGGCGACAAAACCGTCCAGCGGAGCCAGCAGGCGCTGATAGTCCAGCGCTTGTGCGGTCTGCGCAGCAAAGCGCGCATGGATCGCCGGCGATTTGCTGTGTGCGACCGGATTGCCGATCACAACATAACGATCGACCGTGGCTGACGTAGGCGAGGCGCTCATTCTTTCTTTCCTCTTAATTCCGTTTCCAGCTGCTGATCACGCGTAAATTTAAAGCGGGTGATGACTACCCACAAATCGTCCTTATCGCCGGAGCGCATGTTTTGTGGAAATTTGCCGAACGGGGCGGCCTGACGCACGATATGCAAGGCCGCCTTGTCCAGCGCCTTGCTGCCAGAAGACTTTTCTATGCGCGGGCCGCCTTCTTTTTCGTAGATGCTGCCATCCTGAAAAATCGGGATATAGACGATCAGTTCGCCGTACAGTTTTTTACCGTTATGTTGCGGGAAGTTCAGCGTGCCGACATCCTCAATGCGCTTTTGCAGGGATTTGTAATAGATCGCGTAACCGACTTTTCGCGTGCTTGGCGTAATGAAGGTTTTACGCGGACGCTTGTTCTGGTCTTCTATGGTCTGCGAAATTTCGGCAGCCATACGCGCCAGTGCCTGCGTGGTATCCAGGTCATCGCGGCCATCCGGCTGCTGGCGGCTGTCATCCAGTCGTTTTTTTTCTTGTTGCGGCAAGCGAAATAATTCCTTGCTTTTGGCCTGATCCAGCAATTGCTTCTGTTGCGCTTCCAGCTCGGCAATACGGCGCGTGGCAGCGCGTACGCTGTCGCCGTTTTCGGTCTTGCGCATGTCCGGCAACGGCGATTTGCTGCGGCCGCTGTCGTGCGCGCCGCCGCCATCCAGATCGGCTTGCGCAAGGGCATCCGCCTTTAAGGGCTTTTTGTCATGCTTGGAATTGACCAGAATGACTTCCAGCCCGGGGTCAGCGGGTTTGCTGATCGCTGTAGCGGGCATCACAAAATGCAACAGCAGCAGAATGGCGTGCACCACCAGAGAGATGGTGACGGCAATCGACAGGATCAGGTTGTCGAAGATCCCTTTGCCGGGCAGGCTGGCTGATTTTTCCGTCGGACTATTCATTACTCGGCTTGCGGCAATTCTTCAGTTTCGGCTACGGGTTGATCGGCGATGGACATTGCTTCGTCGTCGTTCGCGCCGGACTCGCTGGTTTCTCCGGACTCAGGCGCATCGCTGGCGACGGCATCCTCTTCTTCCAGACCAGCTTCAGCTTCCAGTTCTTCGTCTTCATCCAGCTCGGTAACGGTAGAGAGTAATTCCAGCAGACGTGCTTCGACGGTCAGATCGACTTCATCCCAGCGCAGAATATCGAGGCGAACCTGCGCGCCGCGTGCTGTTTGCGGCATGCCGGGCAAACGGATGATCAAAGGAATATCGACTAAACGCAGGACTTCATCTTTCAGAACCACCGCCTCAACCTGGCGGGCGTTTTCCTGCTCCAGCCAGCGCAGGCACCAGTAGCGTTCCATATTATTCTGGAAATCGGCGTAGGCCGAGTAGGCCGCATCAAATCCCGAGACGATGGCGAACAGATCGGCATCTTTGGGCTTGAACGGTGCCACCAGCGGCGCTGTCACGCCATTGCGCGCACAAGCGATGATCTGCCATTGATTGACGAGATCGGTGTAGCGACGCAGCGGCGACGTACTCCAGGCGTATTGGTCAACGCCGAGCCCCTGATGCGGTGCGGCGTGTGTCAGCATGCGTACTTGCATGCGAGCCGCCCAGCCGCCAGGGCCGCGGCCACCGGCGACGCCCTGCGCACGATAAATGCCGGGAATGCCGCAATCGTTCATGAGTTTGCCCCAGGTGCTGTTGGCAAAAATCATTAATTCGGCAACGATCTTGTCGAGCGGCGCGCCACGCTTGCGGCGTACGATGGAGACGACATCGTCTTCCACATAAAAATTAAAATCGACGCGGTTGGTCTGCTCCGGTTTCATGCCGAAACTTTCGCGTTTGGCCATGCGCCCTTTTTCCAGCACTTGCGCCCATTGCCACAAGCGGGCAATTTCCGCTTTGTGCGGATAGTCGCCTGCGTCGTTGGCAAGGTTTTCTTCGGTCACCAGCGCATCCAGGTCGTTGTGACGCAGATTGGAGGCCATCGGTATCGCTTCGACTTTGGTTTCTGTGGCGAGCACGCTCCAGTCTTCGGTGTTGATCGTCGCGTACAAAGACAGCGCCGGACGGGTTTGCCCCGCGCCCAGCGTGTAGGCGTCGACCAGTTCATCGGGCAGCATGGTGATTTTGTCGCCGGGCATGTAGACCGTGGACATGCGTGCCCTGGCAATCTGATCCAGCGCGTCGCCGCGCGTGATTCCGAGCGCCGGTGCAGCAATATGAATGCCGACGCGCAATTGCCCCTGACCGAGATCGGTGACAGAAAACGCATCGTCTATTTCGGTCGTCGTCACGTCGTCAATGGAGAACGCCTGCACATCGGCCACCGGTAAATCGGTCGGCAAGGCCGGTACAGTAATCGACGGGAAACCGACGCCTTTCGGGAAATGTTCGAAATGGAATTTCGCCAGATGCAGTTGTTTGAGGCTGCTCAGACCACCATTCGCCAGCATCAGTCGCGGTGCCGTGGTTTGCAACACATCGCAGGCTTCTGCCAGGGCTTTGTATTCGATACTGTTTTTGTCCGGTTTGAACAGAAGTTGCAGCGCCAGCGATTTCATCACTTCCGGCAACCGATGCTGTTTCAGCTGATCGACATAGCTTGCCTGTACCAGCAATTGCTGTTTTTTCTTTTCTATGCCGGCCAGCGCGGCTTTCAGCGATGCTTCGGGTGCGGCCTTGTAGCGGCCACGCCCTTTTTTGTAGAAATAAACCGGGGCATTGTGCAGCGCCAGGATCAGGCTGGCGGCTTCGACTGCTTGCAACGCGTGCCCGAAATATTCAGCGCCCAGCTCGGCGAATCCGAATTCTTCCTGACCAGCGACTTCCCATAAAAACTCCAGATCAATGTCCGCCGCGGCGGCTTTGGCCTGCTCGAGCAACGTCGCCGGATCTGGCGCGGTGAATTGCAGCAAGACATCCTTGGCCTTTACTTTGCTCCGTTTGCCGCTGGCCAGCTCGACCTGATATGCCTCACCGGCTTGCGACAGCACGCTGCCTGCCTTGAAATCGCCGGATTCTTCGAAAAATAAATTCATTCCAATTTCTTTACAAACCAAAACTCGTTATTAGGGGGAGTATGCTAAAAATTCGACTCAAAACGCGCGTATTTAAAGCGGCAATTAAAAATACTCTCTACTAGTATGTCAATTATTCCAATGCCAGTGCGAGAACGCCTGGCAAAAATATTTCGGTCACCAGCAAACAACCGCCTTTGCGCCAAAACAGCGACCGCCGCGCAGGCAGGCTGCCCCATGCGCTGGCCTGGGGCTGAACGCCGATCAGGCGGCGCATCAGCGGATGGTTGGCATGCAAACGCGCAAACGACAATTTGCCACGGATGACTTGCGGATCATTAAACAAAGTACTGCCCAGCGATTTTTCACCGAGTGCATGAAACAGCGGCCATTGCGTTGCACTGGCCGTCAGCGGCACCACAGTGTGCCCGTAAATCATGGCCTGACCATCGCAACACAGCAGCACTTCGCGTTCATGTACTTTAGCGCGACGCGCCAATCCTATGGCCGCATATTCATCGTCGAGGCACATTGCTGTTTCCTGCGACAGGCGCTGCACACGAAATTGCTGGCAACGCGCCATCAGTCTGGCCGTCAGCGATCCACGATTGCGCAGCCAGTCGGCCATCGGCGCCGAAACATGGACGGCATTCACATGCGCATGCCATTTGGCTGCGCCGGGTCGCCAGACGGCTTGGCGTGGCAGCATCAGCTTGCCGCGAAAATCACGCATCGCCAGCATCGCAAAACGCCAGTACCGGAGCCAGATAATCGGCAAATTCGGCAATCCCGTGGTCGCTGCCTTCGATGACCGTTTGTTTCGCGCCCGCATAATGCGTCACCATTTCGCGCCAATCCAGCACTTCGTCGCCGGTGGCGGCAATCAGAAAATACCTTTGCGGCTTTGTGATGCACGGCGTTGCCAGCGCGCGCAATTCGTCCACGTATTCCGCCTTGAATTCAAACACCTGATCGCTGTGATAGTAAGTCGTGACGCCGACATAGCTCTCCAGCTCGCGCGGCGGTTTGACGGCAGGATTGAGCAACACAGCTTTGCAGCCATATTTTTCTGCCAGCCAGGTCGCGTAATATCCGCCCAGCGAAGAACCGATAATGCTGACGTGGCGCATATCGTGCCCGCTCAACAGACTTTCCGCCTGCGCAATCGCCTGTTTCGGTGACGGTGACAAGTCCGGGCAAAAAAATTCGGCAGAGCGTCCCAGTGTCTGCATATGCTGCGTCATCAGTCTGGCCTTATAGGACAAGGGGGATGAGCGGAAACCATGTAAATACAGAATCATGCGGCTTTTGCCTCGTCGGCAGGCTGGACTTTCGGTGCCGCGGCGCGCAGCGTGAGCGCATCCAGCAATTGCTGATGCACACCGCCAAAGCCGCCATTACTCATGACCAGCACATAATCGCCAGGACGTGCTTGAGCAACGATGGCCGACACCAGATCAGCAATCGCCGTATGCGTGCTGACTTTATCGCCGAGCGGGGACAGTGTTGCAGCAAGGTCCCAGCCAAGCGCATCTTTGCCATTGACCGCACCATAACCAAACACCAGATCCGCTTCACTCAGGCTCCCTGGCAAAGCCTGTTTCATGGTACCCAGCTTCATGGTGTTCGAGCGTGGTTCCAGTACCGCCAGGATGCGCGCGGCGCCGACCTTGTGGCGCAGGCCAGCCACCGTGGTCGCCACGGCGGTCGGGTGATGCGCAAAATCATCGATCACCGTCACCCCGTCAGCGACGCCGCGAATTTCCATGCGCCGTTTGACGTTGATAAATCCGGCCAGCGCTTCGATCGCCAGCGCTGGCACGACACCGACATGACGCGCCGCAGCGATCGCCGCCAGTGCGTTGTAGCGATTATGTTCGCCATTCAGATGCCAGCGCACCGTGCCTTGTTTTTCGTCGTTGAAATACACATCGAAATCTTCGCCATCCTGCAATTCCAGACGCCATGCCTGTTCGTGCCCGAAAAATTCTTTCTCGCTCCAGCAACCACGCTGCAGTACGCGCTCCAGCGAAGCATTGTCGCCGTTAACGATCAGTCGCCCGACGCCTGGCACGGTACGCACCAGATGGTGGAACTGCGTTTCAATCGCGGCTACATCCGGAAAAATATCCGCATGGTCGTATTCCAGATTATTCAGAATCGCGGTTTTGGCGTGGTAGTGTACAAACTTGCTACGTTTATCGAAGAAAGCCGTATCGTATTCGTCCGCCTCAATGACAAAAAAATCCGAAGCCTGCTGGCCGCTCAGACGCGCAGAAATACCGAAGTTCAGCGGCACACCACCGATCAAAAATCCGGGCGCATAACCGGCATGCTCCAATATCCAGGTCAGCATTGCCGAGGTTGTGGTTTTACCGTGCGTACCAGCCACGGCCAGCACCCATTTGTCACGCAAAATATGCTCGCCCATCCATTGCGGCCCGGACACGTAAGGCAGGCCGCGATTAAGGATTTCTTCCATCAAAGGATTGCCGCGTGATACCACGTTGCCAATCACATACAGGTCAGGCTGCAAGGCAATCTGTTCAGCGCCAAATCCCTGCGTCAGCGTGATGCCCTGCGCTTCGAGCTGCGTGCTCATAGGCGGATAAACATTGGCATCGCAGCCTGTCACGGTATGACCCGCTTCTTTTGCCAGCACAGCCAGTCCGCCCATAAAGGTGCCGCAGATACCTAATATATGAATATGCATAATTGAATCAAATTTCAGAATCCCGCAATTCTACCTGAGTGACGCCGCTCTGCCCTAGGTAGACAGCAGCAGATTTGTCGTGATCTTGCCCCGCGAGCGGCACTGGCGACCGGATGCGGCTTGCCGGGTCAATACGCATGCGCCGGTTTTGCGTTAGTCCCAGTTGGGTTATGATGCCTTCATGATGATCCATTTCCCCAATGAAACCGCCGAGTTGCGTGCCGAAATTGCCGCGCTGGCAGCCCGCATGATTGCCGAAGATGGTGCCGACTACGCGTCGGCCAAGCGCAAAGCGGCGAAACAATTGCTTGGCAACCAAAAAATCAAGGGCGATGTGCTGCCCGACAATGCCCAGATCGAACAGGAAGTTCGCGAGTACAACGAACTATTTTTTGGTGACACCCAACCACAACGATTGCTACATCTGCGCCAGCTGGCAGTGCAATTGATGGAAGACCTGGAACGCTTTCATCCGTATCTGGTCGGCGCAGTCTTGAATGGCACGGCCGGTGCGCATTCTGATATCCATTTACATTTATTTACTGACAATGCCAAGGACGTGGCGATTTTCTTATTAAATAAAGATGTGCAATTTGACGTAACCGAAACATTAAGCAATCGTAATGAACGCATCGAAACTTACAGCTTCATGTATCAGAACGAAGGCGTCCACCTTTTGTTGCAAGATCAGGATGCGATACGCAGTGGCCACGGAAAAAGCACAGAACGCGCTAATCTGGGGGCAGTCAAATCCCTGATTAACGCCAGCCTGACTCCTGAATAGAACGACACAAAATCGTTCCGGCAGGCATAGCGACAAAGGCCGTACACATCGGACGACAAGGCGCGATAACGTTGCCGGGGCGGTTTTTGCGTAAGTCCTTCTGAAGATGAGTGTTGCCTACTTGGCCGCCGCACGCAAATAGGCAATCCTATCTGGCGTCGATGGATGTGAGGACACATAACTATTCGCAACCCGAAACCATTTAGGCATTTTCGACCCGGCCTTTTTTACCTCCATTTGCTCCAGCTTCTCAAACAGGTCAGCCAGATGCGACGCCGAAATAGCGTGTTGGCGTAACAACGTAACGGCATAAGCATCCGCCTCCGCCTCTTTCGCCCGTGAATATTCGCTTTGCACCAGGGCCGTTGGCGCCATGGTCGCTACGGTGCTGAAATCGCCAAACAGTGTGCCAGTTAACATCACCAGAAAAGCACTATTCGCCAGCTCTTTCAGATCATGGCGATACTGTATGTGGCCGATTTCATGCGCGAGCACACCAGCCAGTTCATACGCCTGATCACCGCGTAGTTCCTTTTGCCCGTGGTCAAGTATCAATTCCAGCATCTGATCGGTCAGTACGATGGTGTTCCCCGGAAGAGCGAACGCGTTTGGCCCGATTTTGGGTGCGTCACGCACTTCAAGACGTATCGGCAATCGCGCATCGTTTGGTAACAGATTCTTTAAAATATTTTGCGCTTGAGCAATGCGCTGCTCACTGAGACGGCTGGGTAAAAACAGGCTTTGATCTAATGAGATCAACGCCTGGTCGCCTAATTTTTGCTCCATCTCTGGCGTGACCATCATGGCCACTTTATTCGCCAGAATCGGCAATCCCCATCGATAAGCTGAAAACAAAAAAACACCCATCAAGACAATGGCCAACAGGGCGATCTGCCATTGCTTTTGCCAACGTTCAACCCATGATTCGCGATAAGCAAACAGTTGTCGCGCTTGTCGTCGCGCTTCTGCGCTCACGATCTCGCAATGCGATCCATCAGCGAACCTCAGATAAGCAAAGGTCGATTCGAACATCTCTTCCAGCGTCCAGTCGGGGTGCGCAACAGTCTTATGGACGCCGTCACCGGTAACGAGCAGCGATGCGCCCA
>JAGWUK010000707.1 GCA_028868455.1 Burkholderiales bacterium
CGCCTCGCGTCACTGAGACTAACTTCTAGTGTCGCTATTTGTCCGATCAAGGATTTTTGTTCAATTTGTGCGTTAGTGCTGAGCACAATCAATTCGCGATATCCAATACCATTGAGTGCCTCTGTCGAAATAAACGCTTCAATCAGCAAATCAGATTCTGATGCTTCTTCGCTCTTTGCAAGTCGCAATTCATAGAGGCGCGTCTCGCTGCTGAAACTGTTTAAGCTGGCAAGCACATTAGATTTTTTTACGTCAATAGCAGACATGAATAACTTATCAATTAAAAGGCAAACTTCAAAAAAGAGAAATACACAAATTCAGGTTGTGGATTAGTACTGTTCTCCAATCCCATGCGTTGGCCAGCAATTGCCATGCTCATCACGGCACAACGCTTTGATCGGCTGCTTGAGATTTCGTCTCGGCATCGGCAGTTTCCCGCGTTGCCTTCAATACCGGGGGCTTCCCTTTTTTATTCGGATGCAGCGATTGATGTTCACTCTGACGTGAACCGTGTTCAATGATCGCGGTAATCAATTCCACATCCGGGTCCGCCGTCGCCACATCGTTCTGCGGCATTTTTTTGATTGCGGGAGATTTTGTTGCGTGTGTTCTTGATGAATGCGCCAGCGCCAATTGACTCGCTGGCCTGGCTTTACCGTGCGTTTTTTTATCCACATGCGCTATTTGCTTATTGCTTCGTTTTGGCTGCAGATTTGCAATCGATTTTCCTGCACGCTTGGCTCTATTTGGTTCCCCGGTTTTCTGGTTTTCAACTTTCGCCAGAGAGGCAAGTTCTGGCGGAGTTTCTACTTGGATTGGCTCAGCTTTCTTAGCATCCTCAATCGTCTTGGTATCATCAACAATCAGCGCCGCAAGCGGATTTGCTGTCGCATTATCGTCATTTTGTCCGGCAGTATTCTTTAAAACCGGTGGTAAAACCAGGATGTTTTCGTTTGATCTCGGCGCCGAGAGGTTGCCAGTTATCGCACTCGACTTATCAACATTGCCAGGCCGTTTTTTTTCAAAATTTACCTGCTGCGATTTTAAGTTGTCGGAATAATAACCCCAGGCAAATGCGCCCAAAATCGAACAGGCGCCCAACGTCACGCTCGGAATTAACCAGCGTTTTGACTTACTTGCCTGCTCTGGTTCGGAACGAACTTTGAGCTCATCCCCCCAAAGAATCCGACTATTCGGGTTATCTTCAGGCGGCATATCAGATATCAAACTTGGCCTTACTTTTCTTTTAGCTGTATTGCGGGAAGAGTCCAAAATGAATTCCTATTAATCCAAATACGAAGTGCGCCTCAAACACCGATAAAAAGGCGGCAAGAGGAAATGAGTCGGGAGTCGCAATTCGCAAACCATGCGTGGAAAAATTGCCCAGATTAACCTTACCCGAACTAAGTAATTTCAATTTTGACACTTGCAGCTAGTGCAACATGTGAGAAAGTGTAACCAATGTAAGAAACTTACAAATACCTGCTTCTAATTTGTTGCGCACTTCAAAACATATCGAAAAAATTCTATTTATTTTTACCGAAGTCAATTTCGCTCATGGAATAGGTATGGCAAGGGCTTTAGCCAGGATAGAGACGAAAAAACTAATTTAGCCGTGACTAAGGCAGAAAAACGATCGAAAAATATCTTATTGCAACAATTGCATAACAATAAGTCAGTATCATTTTGTTACATTTTCGTATTTCTTTTGCAATTTCAATTCTTGCTATAAAAGAAAGTTATGATAAATTGTTCACGCTTTGAAAAAACAACTATTCAAGCTTCCATCTTCTGTTGTCTGACTAAAATAAATAAAGGAAATACGTGTTTTTGCTTGTCGTTCCATTCCTTTTTTTACTCGCATGTGCCGGAGCATGGTTACTGCTCTTCCCATCAGGAAGGGAGATTGTCGGCCGTAATTTGTTGCAGTGGAATGGACAATTAAACGCAAAAATAAAACTTTGGCAGCTTTCAAAATTCACTCAATCCAAGCGCTTTTTGGCCAGTTTGCGTACGGCGGCAAATGAACTACGCCGTTTTTTCAGGCAACACCGCATCGTGTTTTTTATGGTGTTTCCAATCATATTTTTGCCTCCGTTGATAGTCTTATTGCTCGCGCCG
>JAGWUK010000708.1 GCA_028868455.1 Burkholderiales bacterium
GTAACCGTCAGTTAGTCGATAATGTCCAGCTTGATCTGGAAAAAGCGGTCAAGCTGCAGGAAAAACGACTTGATCTTCAATCGAGATTTGAAGCATTGGAAATTCTTCAGGATCGATTGGAACAACTGGAAAAATACCATGATGCACGTCCGCTCTCTCTGGGTTTTGGACTGTATCAAGGAGACCTTCTTGAAGAGAAATTAAAGGAAGAATACTTTGCCGGCGTCAGAGAAATACTCGTTAAACCGGTCACATCCAATCTGGAAAATTTCTTAAGCGAAGTCAATGCCAACGCCGACAAACTCGATGCAATGACGAAGGCTCCGCAATCCGGTGCAGCGTCAAGCGTGACAGTATCTGGCAACTCTGCGGCAAATACGCTTTACAAAGATGCCTCAGCAGCACATACGGAAGACGCCTACAACGCGCTAAAAACCTACCTGATGCTGGGCGATAAATCCCATGTCGAATCCAGCCATCTTAATGATCAGCTGACACGCTTTTGGCGCGGCTGGCTGGAAACCAATCGCGGTACGATGCAACGCGATCAGATGATACGTAGTGCAGAAAAATTGCTGACATTTTATTTATCCCAAACCGACGATCCGTTCTGGCCAACAATAGAAACTAAATTATCGCTGGTCGATCAAACCAGAGAAAGTCTGCGACGTGTCGTGCGCGGCATGCCGGCACGGGATCGTGTGTATGCAGACGTCAAAGCACGTGCATCTACCCGCTTCCCCGCAATTACCGTTGCTCGCATTGTTGGTGATCAAGACAAAGAATTGTTAACGGGCAGCTACGCGGTTTCTGGGACATTTACCCGCGATGCCTGGCAGAATTTTATTAGCGAAGCATTTAAGGAAGCTGCGAATAAAGAATTGCAAAGTGCGGACTGGGTACTCAAAACCTCTGCCAAAGATGACCTCACACTTGAAGGTAGCCCTGAACAAATTCAAAAAGCCTTGATTGAGCAATATAAAACGGAATATGCAAAAGAGTGGCGCAAGTTTTTACAAGGCGTCAATGTCGCCGATCTGAATGGTTTCGACGCTGCCGTACAAGCGATGAATCGCCTCGGCGATGCTCAAAACTCGCCAATCAACAGAATCATCGACACCGTGTATCAGGAAACTTCCTGGGACAATCCATCGATGATTAATGCCGGTTTGCAAAAGGCGCAAAGTGGAATTGTAAGCTGGTTCAAAGAAACCATCCTGCGACAGACACCATCGAGAATGAATGTCAACGTCAACCTGTCCGCCAATAAATCAGAGATTCCTATGGGACCGGTAGGGAAAGAATTTGCAGGCGTAGCAAAACTGGTGGTGGCAAAGGATCAGGGTTCTTCTTTGCTGCACGGTTATCTGGACGTCTTGTCGAAATTACGCAGCCGTTTCAATCAACTAAAAAATCAGGGCGACACTGGCCCTGGAGCCAAACAATTAATGCAACAGACTTTAGAAGGTAACAGCTCTGAACTGGCAGATGCATTGAAATACGTTGATGAACAAATGTTAGTCGGAATGAGCGACTCCCAAAAGATAGCAATTCGTCCGTTATTGGTCAGGCCATTGATGCAAACTTTTGCTGTCATTGTCAAACCGACAGAATCAGAAATGAATCGGATATGGGTTGCACAGGTTTATGAGCCGTTCAAAAAAACATTGGCCAATAAATATCCGTTTTCGACTAATGCAAGTATAGAAGCCAGCAGCACGGAAATTGCAACGATATTTGGTACCGACGGCGCAATTGCCAAATACGTCAATACGTCCATGGGGCCGCTGATCGTGCGTCGTGGTGACGTCTTGACTCCGAAGACCTGGGCAAACATGGGAATGACGCTCTCACCAACCTTGGTAAGCAACTTTGCTGGCTGGATAGCTCCTCTGAGTGCTGGTGGCATTGCTCAGAACAGTCAAAATGCAGAACCGCAATCGGTATTCCAACTGTTGCCGCTGCCTGCGGCTGGAACGACGGAATACACCATTGAAATTGATGGTCAGACTTTGCGCTACCGAAATACGCAGTCGCAGTGGGCAAATATGGTATGGCCCGCCAGCAACGGCGCACCAAGCGCTCGCATTTCCGCAACAACGTTTGATGGCCGCACGGT
>JAGWUK010000709.1 GCA_028868455.1 Burkholderiales bacterium
TGAAGGGGGATGGTACTGTAATTCTGTACGGCAACAAGATTATCAAGTAATCATGGAACTATCCGGAGAAATTCCGGTGAAGCTTCTTTGCAAGACAATGGGCATCCAGAGGAGCAGTTTCTACGCTTGGAAAAAACATCTTTCTCAGCCGTCGGGCAAAGAAAAGCGCCTTTTGAGCAACGTCCTGCTGTTCCAGGAGTACCATTGGAAGTATCCATCGCACGGCTATCGCTGGCTGAACGCCAAGATACGGTTGGACAAAGAGATTGTCCTGTCCGATCCCTATGCCCACAAATGCTGTAGGATTGCGGGAATCAAGAGCAAATCCAAGCACTACAGGTACAAGAAGGCTGGCGATCCAGCGCGGATATTTCCCAACCTGCTCATGTCTGAAATGCAGATCGATGGGCCAATGCAGTGCATCGTGAGTGATATGACCGCTTTTTATGTGAAAGGCATCTACCATGAACTGACTCTTTATATGGATCTATGGAACAATGAGATTGTCAGTCATTCCCTCTCTGCAAAACGCGGTGATCGCATGACTTACATCAGCGGACTGGAAAATCTGATTGAGTGGCAAAAACGGCATCCGGAGCACCAAATGGTTCTCCATTCTGACCAGGGATCGGTCTACGCCTCCAAAGCCTACAACGAGCTATTGCCCATGTACGGCATCACCCGATCCATGTCACGTGCCGGGACCCCCACAGACAATGCCGCTATGGAGTCCATCAATGGATGGATCAAGGCGGAGCTGTTCATGGACTTGCATGTGACCGGCGAGAAACCGGTCAAGGAGGAGGTGGATGACTACATTCTTTTCTTCAATGAACAGAGGCCAGCCTATTCCTTAGGCTACCTGACGCCGAAGCAGTATCGGGAACGTCACACGCCCATCTGCTGATCTCGTCTGCATTATCGATGGCATGGTTTGTCTAACAAGCTTGAAGGATGTCAGAAAAGTTGATGAATCTTGTACATCGATTCGTTTTTTATGCCTGATTTTTTTAGTTTTGTGTCCAATTTTTGTTGACAAGTGCAAGTGACTGCATCTTTGATTGTATGAAGTGATGTATTAGTAATGGCAATAAGAGTGCTAATTGCTGATGATCACGCTCTATTGAGCCAATACGACCCGTTGAATTTGGCGGGTCGTTCAACAGATAGTAGGAGGTTATTATGAAGAAATTTTGTTTTTTGTTTTTGATAATCTGTGGCTTGATGGTTTTCTGCCTTCAGGATTGTCAAGCGCGGCAGAAATTAAATCTTGCTGATCTGGAAAATAAATATAACGCCGTGATTGGTGTTTACGCCGTTGACATGGAGAATGGAAAAAAAATTTGCTACAAACCTGATACGCGTTTTTCCTACTGCTCGACACACAAAGTTTTTACGGCTGCAGAATTGCTAAGACAAAAAAATACCTCCGATTTGAATGAAATTCGTAAGTTTTCGGCGGAAGATATTTTGTCCTACGCGCCAATCACCAAAGACCATGTTGCTGATGGCATGACGCTGGCGGAAATTTGTTCGGCATCGCTCAGGTGGAGTGACAACACGGCGGCAAATTTAATTTTGCAGGAGATCGGCGGCGTGGAAAATTTCAAGGTGGCACTTAAAAATATTGGCGACAAAACTACCAAACCTGCGCGAAATGAACCTGAACTTAATCTTTTCAATCCAAAAGATAATCGTGATACTAGCACGCCGAGACAGATGGTAAAAAATTTGCAAGTCTATATATTCGGCGATATTTTGAGCGACGACAAGAAAAAACTGCTGATTGATTGGATGAGCGACAATTCCATAACCGACACGCTTATCAAGGCAGAAACTCCGCAAGGTTGGAAAGTTATCGACAAGAGCGGTTCAGGCGATTATGGGGCGCGGAATGATATTGCCGTGATTTATCCGCCCAATCGCAAACCCATTGTCATGGCGATAATGTCGCGCCGCACGGAAAAAAATGCAAAATCTGACGACGCTATGATTGCGGAGGCGGCAAAACGAATTTTTGATAATTTAGTATTTTAAAGGGGCTTGATAGCATCGGTATTGCCGATGGGCAGAGAGGGCCATCACGCAAAAATATTTCGCCAAACATTTATA
>JAGWUK010000710.1 GCA_028868455.1 Burkholderiales bacterium
GGCGCGCACTATCATTTTGGGCAATCGAAAATCAGCGCTGATTTCCTGTATGGAAGCGGTTTGCGTATGACGCCAGAGGGTGCGGCGCCCAATTCAGGCATGCTGGATGCCTATACCACGGTCAATACTGCCTATACGCATGAGTGGAAGAAAACGGCTATTGGTGATATTGAGGCACGTATCGCGCTCATCAATTTGTTCGATAAATCCTATTTGCTGCGCGATGGTTCCGGTGTCGGTGTCGGTGCGCCACAATACGGTCCGCGCCGCACTGTCTACGTAGGATTGTCTACCGCGTTCTAAACCTGTTCGTAGGCGGTATCCAGTGTAGAGTTGTCGGCGATGTCTGCAGACAGACATCGCCGACAGCCCTTGTTTTTACCGAATCGGGAGAAAACAATGTGCCTGCGTTATCGCTCGTCGGTCAGTCGCAACTGCATCGTTTGCGACAGCAGTGCGGAGCCTTCGCGCAGTGCTTCGGTCGCGCCGACGGGTTTGAATCCGGCGCGCAGATACAGGCGCATCGCCGGGGTGTCACCGCAGGTTACGCCGAGTTGCAGGCAACGTGCCTGACGCCCGCGCGCCCAGTCGATGACGGCTTGCAGGAGTTGTTTGCCGACACCGTATCCGCGTGATTCTGGTGCGACCCACATTTGAAAGACATTGACGCAGTCTGCATTCTCGCTATCTACTTTGCCCCAGACCAGCCCAGCGACGTGTTCGCCTTGCATTGCGATCAGCGGATGGTCTTTGCCGGATGTGCATGCCAATGCCAGCCTGGTTGACCACGCGTCGTCAGTGCGTTCTTGTTCGGATGCCAAAGTGCTGCCGAAGGCATCGGGTGAATCTGTCAGCGCACGCAGGCGTGCGGCGCGATACAGCGCCCATTCATGCGCAGACAGAAGTCGTATAGTGGGCGCGGTAAATGCTGTGAGCGGTGTAGGCATGCCGGATCTCATTCCATTGTATTGATGGCGATTGCTTGCACGACCGCGCCAACACCTGTGTGATACACGCCTTCGATGACAGGGCGTTCGCACTCCACCAGATGGGTAAATGTCAGTCCAGTTAATTCGCTGCGCAAGCTGGCTGCCGATTGCATCAGATCGACAGAATTACCGCCGCCGGTGCCGCGTCCTATTTGCGCCGGTGTGTAGGCTTCCAGCAGGAACACGCCTTGCGGTTTTAAGGCGCATACCAGTTTCTTGTACAGCGCTTGCCGGATGCTTGATGGCAGTGGGCAAAAAATGGAGATGATGCCATCCCACTGATGTTCGCCCAGATCGTAGTGCGCGAGGTCGGCATGGATGCACTCTATGCTGACCTGATGGGCATCGGCCAGTTTTTGGGCTTTGCTTAATCCGACGATAGAAGCATCCACCGCCGTGACGGTATACCCCTGCTGCGCCAGAAACACCGCATTGCGTCCTTCACCTTCGGCCAGGCTTAATACCTTACCTTTGGGAATGGCGCTGACATGCGCTTTTAAAAAATCATTCGGTGCCGTGCCGTACGCATATTCTGTCGCGCTGTATCGTTCATCCCACATGGATTTCTCCTGCATTGTTAAATGTGTCAAGCATGCCTCAGCCTGACGCGCGCCGAGTTAGTTTTTTGTGCGGGCAGGCGAAGCAGCAGATTTTTCAAACAGGCGACCATTGTGCAGCAACAAATGAATTGTCGTCGTTTGGGCATTGGATGTATCACCCGCAGGCACGCGCTGCGCAGTGATATCGAGGTCGAGATCGCCGGTTTTTGGATGACGATAGGCATGCGCTTGCAGATGTTCAATCGTACGCCAGGATTTGCCAGCTACCGGCAGGGTATCGATCAGTTGATAATGTGTGGCTTGTTTTTCACCGGCTTCCGGTTTAAATACGGCCAGGTATTGCGTGTAGTTATTGCCGCCAGAAAAACCTTCCACCGTCAACACAACCAGCATGATGTTTTCACCGGCACCAAGCGGAATCGTTTGTACCATTGTCGCTTCTGGGTACGCTTGCGCAAAGCGATCACTGAGCAAGTCCGCGAGCTTCTGCACTTGCGGTGCAAGATTTGGCGGCATGCTCTGGGCTTGCGATGCTGTAGCGATTTGAGCCGATGCGCCCT
>JAGWUK010000711.1 GCA_028868455.1 Burkholderiales bacterium
ACGGAAAGCGGCTTAGAGTGGCGAAACGACCTCCAGTTTGGCAATGCTGCGAAACTGCATACAGAATTGCGGCAGCCACTGTTTGAACGAGAAGGCATGTATATCTCTCCCTATGCAGAAATCGGCCAAAATTCCAGAAATCTGTACTCTGGCAATACAAGAATCGCTGAGTACACTTTCCGAAATGAACAAGCAGGATTCGATTTCGCATTTCGTCTGGGCAAACAAAGCACGCTAGGTGAAGCTCGCATAGGCTTGAAGCTCAATCGCTATCGCATACGTCCCAAATTAGGTGGCTATTTACTCACAGACACCGATGGCTCCGTTGTGTCGGAACCTTTACCTAGTGCAGATCTTCAACAATTCGGCATTAATAGTGCTGTCGTTATTGATCAGCTTAGCGATTCAAACTTTCCCCGTGAAGGCTACAAAATTGATAGCAACTTATTTCTTGGCACTGACAAGTCACGCAAGAACTACCAGGAACTCTCTATTAATGGTCTCTGGGCGCATAGCATAAACAGTCACAGCCTGAATTTAAAACTAAGCACCGCCGGGTTATTCCAAAATGATTCTGAGATTCGTGGCCTTGGTTCAACTTTAGGCGGATTTCAACGTTTATCGGCCTACCAGCCAGATCAATTTACTGGCAACTTCATGCTTTATGGCAGTCTGACTTATTTACTGCGTGCCGTAAGATTTGATTTAGCTGGTCAAAGCCTCTTTCTCGGTACATCACTGGAAGCGGGTAATGTCTGGAATAAAGGCAATGAAATCTCATTGAACGGTCTGCGCAAGAGCGCCAGCGTTTTCGCCGGTTTCAACAGCTTTATCGGCCCAATTTATCTGGGTTTTGCATTTGGCCAGGGAGGAACAAGGAACGTCTTCTTTCAATTGGGACGTCAATGATGCAGGCGCTCCCTTACCCACTTTATTTACTGAAAGCGGGTGAATCAAGAAGTAAATTAGTCACCCGCCGTAAGAGTACGTAAACTGACCGTTTTGTACTTTCCCCATGACGCGAGACCGCTGATCCAGGCCGACGTGATCTTTTGGACTCATATTAATGACACCCTGCGGCACAATCAGATTCCTGGTATTTTCCAACGCTTCACGCAGCGCAATACGGAACTGCCGGGTTCCCGGTTTTGCCACTTTCAAAGCGACCGGAATCGCGTTCGCGATCAACATGTACGCGCCCCAGGCATCGCCTGCAAACTGCGTCACAGAATCTTTTCCGTACATGGCCTCATAACTTTGTACAAATTGCACCGATACCTTCCGGACCTGATTCGTCATGGGAAGTTGCTTGGCGACGACAGCGGGTCCGGTCGGGAATAAGGTTCCTTCCACATCCTTACCACCAATTTTTAAAAACTCCAGACTGGCGATCCCATGTGTCTGATAAATATGCCCGCGATAGCCGCGCTCGACCAAGGTTTTTTGCGGCAATACGGCTGGTGTTCCCGAAGCGGCAATTAAAATCGCATCGGGTTTGGCTGCCATCATTTTCAGTACCTGACCGGTCACGCTCGTATCGGTGCGCGCATAACGTTCATTTGCCAGAATCCGTATATTTCTCAATTCCGCTAATTTAGAAAACTCGCGCCACCATCCTTCGCCGTAGGCATCTGCAAACCCTATGAATGCCACAGTCTTCACGCCATGATCAGCCATATGCTGCGTCAAGATTGTCGTCATGTGAGAATCGTTTTGTGGCATTTTAAAAACCCAGGCACGTTTTGCATCCATAGGTTCAACGATGCTGGCAGACGCTGCCAAAGTAAGCATCGGTGTTTCGTTCTCAGCGACAAGTCCAAGCAATGCCAGCGCATTCGGCGTTGTATTTGGTCCGACGATGGCATCCACTTTTTCTTCCGTAATCAGTTTCCTGACGTTGCGCGCGGCATTTCCCGGGTCAGTACCATCATCGAGCAAAACATATTCAATTTTTTGTCCTGCAATTTCTTTCGGCCACAATAAAATGGCATTTTTCGACGAAGCACCAATCGCCGCAGCCGGCCCCGTCGTAGACAAATCAATGCCGATTTTTATCTGTGCCGCTGCCGATGCACTCATCAAAATCAATGATGTTGCCAACAGACAT
>JAGWUK010000712.1 GCA_028868455.1 Burkholderiales bacterium
CTTCGCGAACTTCATAGCGCCGTCGTTGAAATTGTTGGTGTCATGAATCGACCACAACGCGACGAGGCGATGATTCGGGCCGCAGGCATTTCGCTTGACCGCGCCTTGTTTCCGTTGCTGGTGCTGGTGGAGCGCCTGGGACCAATCGGCGTCGTAGAATTGGCTGATCGCGTCGGGCGCGATTACACAACGGTCAGCCGGCAGGTTGCAAAACTCGATAGTCTGGGTCTGGTACATCGGCAGGAAAGTGCTACCGATCGGCGGATTCGCGAAGCCATCATTACTGAAAACGGCAAAGCGATGACGGATCGCATTGACAAGGCGAGAGAAAAAATCGGGCAATCCATTTTTGCTCAATGGGAGCCGCAGGATGTTACCGATCTGGTACGGCTCATGCGCAAATTTGCGGATGGAATCAAAGATGACCCCGCCGCCGCACCATCCAGCGACGTGTCAACATCAGACTGAATAAACTCAATGGCTCGTTCCGTGCGCGTGCATCAGCCAGCGACGCTGACTTCCGCCCTGAAAACTGCGATTTGGTAATCGCAGAACCGGCGTTGCGACGGAAGAGAATCCGTCAAACCTGTTTCCATCTCGACTGGTTTGACGGCACGCAATCAGCGCAGGAACCGCCCGTCTTTTGAAATGACTGTCAGCTCCACATAGTCAGAACCCTGATGCTGATTCTTGTTGAAGGTCACAACGAAACCATCAAAATCCGTGCGCCCCATTGACTCCAGCGACGTCGCCAGATGTTCGCTCGTGATGTCGCGCCCCGCGCGACGCAAGGCTTCCACCATCACTTTGGCATCCAGAAATCCTTCAATACCCAGATACGAATATTCTTTCACGCCCATTTTGCCCATGACCTTCTGGTATTCGCGCACCAGACCAGTTGTTGCTGAAAATGGAAAAGGCAATACCTGAGAAACTATCACTCCCACGCCGTCCTTACCCAGCGCATTGATACCCGACTGCGATGCCAGCACGGACAAGGCAAAGTACTGCATGCCCTTGACCTTTTTGTTAAAGGCTTTAATAAAATCGCTGGAAGGCTTGCCGGCAGTAATCAGAATAATTGACTGCAAACCGGCATTTTCCATGACGCTGACCGCCTTATCGACATCCGACGAATCGTTACTGATACTCGCCACGGCACTGAGTTTCAGTTGATGTTTATTCGCAGCCTGCTCCACGCCAGCCAGTCCCTCTTTGCCGAACGCATTGTTCTGGTACACCACGCCGACTTTGCTGATACCGCGCACTGTCAGATGATCGACGATCTTTTCGGTTTCCATGCCATACCCGGCGCGGATATTAAAAATATGCCGGTTAAATGGCTTGCGCACCGCCTCCGCACCCGTGACAGGCGCAAAACTGACGATGCCTGTCTCCGCCAGCAAAGGCAATAACGCGGCATTGGCTGGCGTACCTATCATGCCAAACAAAGCAACGGCTTTTTCTTTTTCTATTAATTGTTTTGCGTTCGCAACGGACCTGGCCGCATCGTAAGCATCATCCATGACGACAAATCGTATCTTGCGTCCATTGATCCCGCCTTGGGTATTGACATAGTCGAAATATGCCTTGGCGCCCGTAGAATGGGCCACGCCGAGCTCGGCAAGTATTCCGGTCAGTGCAGTAGATTGGCCAATGACGATATCGTTATTTTCCGCGCCTGCCAATCCCTGCCAGCTCATGAGCAAACTCGCCAGCAATAGCTTACCTATCGCCATGCGGCGAAGTCGATTGATCAACATGAAGTCTCCTGATTATTGTTAGTTACTTGGATCAAACCATCCCGGCATCATTCATCCTTGCCGGAACAATTTATTTCCAGTTCTATAGTTATTCCGGAACGTGCCGGTGTGATAAAACATTCTGTCAAGTCTGACAACGCGTGCGGCACCCGGTAATAGCAACCGAGACCGCCGATGTTGCGACACGCCGTATGCAGATGAAGATGCATGGAGATTTTTGACATTGCATTGAGAATAAGTCATGCACTAATGAAAGATTGTCGTCCAAATGACTTTTGTCAGATGAACCGCGTTGCACTTCCTAAAAGCGCCCGACGTTTCCGTGGCTGGCGCTGGCGAACCA
>JAGWUK010000049.1 GCA_028868455.1 Burkholderiales bacterium
TACCAAAAAGAATCGGATGCCGACCCGCAGTTGCTGCTGAAGATCGCCGACAATGCCTTGTACCAGGCTAAGCACGCTGGTCGCAATCGCTCGGTTTTTTTAGCTTTGCCACAGTTGACGCCTGAATCCATCATCCATAGTGTCAGCTAATTGGCAAAAATCGTCCGGCGTTTTTAGCTTTTGCTCTGTCATTTCAAACCAAGGAAACCCCATGTCATTTTCTTCGTATCGTCGTTATTTTCACAGCGCCATTGCCGCTGCCCTGTTATGTCTGTGTGGCACCAGCATGGCGCAACAAGTGCTGCGCGTTTCTGCCATTCCGGATGAAGCACCGACTGAATTGCAGCGCAAGTTCAAGCCGCTTGGCGCTTATCTGGAAAAGAAACTCGGCATGAAAGTCGAATTCACGCCTGTCACTGATTACGCGGCGTCGGTCGAAGGTCTGGTCAATAAAAAACTGGACATGGTCTGGTTTGGCGGCTTCACCTTTATTCAGGCGAAAGTGCGCAGCAAAGATCAGGTAATTCCGCTGGTGCAACGCGAAGAAGATGAAAAATTCAAATCCGTTTTTATCACGACCGACAGCAATATCCATAAGCTGGAAGACTTAAAAGGTAAAACCTTCACGTTCGGCTCAGAATCCTCAACTTCCGGCCACCTGATGCCGCGCTCCTACATGCTGGCCGCCAAAATTAACCCGGATACCGACCTGAAACGCATCGCGTTTTCTGGCGCCCATGACGCCACCGTCGCAGCCGTTGCGGGTGGCAAAGTGGATGCCGGCGCATTGAATATCTCGGTCTGGGAAAAACTGATTGCGCAAAACAAGGTAGATACCAAACTGGTGCATGTTTTTTACACCACGCCTGGCTACTATGACTACAACTGGTCGGTGCGTGCCGATATGCCTGCCGGACTGCGTAAAAAGATCACTGATGCTTTCCTCGCACTGGACGCGAAAAACCCTGAAGACAAAGCTATTCTGGATTTGCAAAGAACCGTCCGTTTTATTCCGACAAAAGCAGACAACTACAAAGCCATCGAAGCCGCAGCACACAACGCCGGCCTGCTGAAATAATGACGGCAGTCCAGCTGCATTTGCAGCATGTCTGTGTGCAGCATCCCGGAGCAGCTCACACTGCTCCGGCTGCGTTGCAAGACATCCATTTGCAAATTCAGCAAGGCGAGCAGATCGCCATTATCGGCCCGTCCGGTGCCGGCAAAACCAGCCTGTTGCATACACTCGCGTGCGCCCTGCGCCCGCTCAGCGGCGACTACACGTGGAACGAAAAAAACATCTGGCGCTTGTCCCATGCTGAGCGCCATGCCCTGCGTCGCCAATTATTTCTGGCACCGCAAAGCCCGCCTTTGCCGCCAAGGCAGCGGGTTGTCAACGCTGTTCTGGCAGGACGTTTACCGCACTGGGGTTTCTGGCATGCCTTGCGCAATCTGATCAGACCAGTTGATCCTCTGGCTGCCTGGCAAGCGTTGTCGCTGTTTCAGCTACAGCACAAATTATATGCACGCGTCGACAAACTCTCTGGCGGTGAGCGACAACGCTGCGGGCTGGCACGTCTGCTATTGTCCGATGCAAACCTGCTGCTCGTGGATGAACCGCTGTCTGCACTCGACCCAACCCTGGCCGTGCAAACGCTGGAGAGCCTGCAAACAGAAGCACGTGCGCGCAATGCCACGCTGATCTGCAGCCTGCATCAGGTTGAACTGGCACGCCAGCATTTTTCCCGCATCATCGGTTTACGTGATGGCCGCATCCTGTTCGACAGCCGAGACGTCAACCAGCAAATGATTGCCGACTTATATCGTAACGCCCGCAGTGATGCCGCAGATGCCACCGAAGCCAGTGCAGACAGGTTGATGCCAGCGCCGCTCAGCGTGGCGGACACACAACGCTGCTATTGAACAAACCGGCCATGTCTGCACGCGATTTTCCCCACGCCGAAGCGCAACAATTGCGCGATCCGTCCTGGCGCATGCGCGTTGTCGTCGGCCTGACTGCACTGATCTTGTTATGGCCCATGCTGCTCATGACAGAATTCAAGCCGTGGATATTGATCGACAGGCAAAGCCTGACGGCGACGGCCAGATTCTTGTCAGCGTTCTTCCCGCCAGCGCATACGGCAGAATTTTTATCCATCGTCCTGATCGCAACCTGGCAGACGATCGCCATTGCAACGGCAGGACTGGCACTGGCACTGGTGGCAGCGATTCCTTTGACCTTGATCGTGAATGAGCATTTATCCATTTCGCGCATAGGAAGCGGTCGTATGCACCCTCTGGCAGGCAGTGTGCGCCAAGCAGCGCGCTGGCTGCTGATATTATTGCGCAGCGTGCCGGAGCTGGTCTGGGCTTTGCTGTTTGTGCGTATCGTTGGCCTCGGCCCGACCGCTGGCGTGCTGGCCATCGCACTGACGTACGGCGGCATGCTGGGTAAAGTGTATGCAGAAATTCTTGACAGCAGTGATGCCCATGCGACCGATACCTTGCTGCAAAATGGCAGCAGCCGTCTGAATGCATTTCTATATGGCACCTTGCCGAATGCGGCACCCGAATTAATTTCTTATACGATTTACCGCTGGGAATGCGCGATTCGCGGTTCGGTCGTCATGGGTTTTGTCGGTGCGGGCGGGCTTGGTCAACGCATGGACGAATCCATGAAAATGCTGGCAGGTGACGAAGTATCAACCATGCTGATCGTCTTCGTCCTGTTGGTCGCGGCGGCAGACGGATTGAGCAAATTGTTCCGGTGGAATCTGAAATGAACCAGCGCCCTGCTCCGTCCCCGGTCGAATTGCCTGCGCCACCGCGAATACGCACGTCCAGCAAAATCGCCGTTGCCGCGCTTGCCGTGCTGATACTCGCCAGCTTTTATAGTCTGCAGATGGATTGGCGCACCTTGTTTTCGCAAGATGCCGCGCGTAGCGCATGGGAATTTCTGGCAGGATTTGCTCCGCCCGACACGTCCTTGCCAGTTCTCAAAAAAGTCTTGTCCGGCGCTTTTGAAACCCTCGCCATGTCTGCACTGGGAACCTTGATTGCCGCAGTCGCCGGTCTGTTATTGGCACTGCCTGCCAGCGGCAGGTTTGGTATTGCCATCTTGCGGACGACACGGATGATATTGAACATTGCGCGTGCGATTCCCGAACTGGTGTGGGCATCGATATTACTGATCACCGCCGGTCTCGGCCCTTTCGCCGGTACGATGGCACTGGCAGCGCATACGACGGGTGTACTGGGCAGATTATTTGCAGACACGCTGGAAAATGTCCCGCTGCATGCCGAAAATACCCTGCGTACCAACGGTGCAAGCACTGTGAACGCCTTTCTCTACGCCACATTGCAACAGGCGTTGCCGCAAATGCTTTCTTACGTTTTATATCGCTGGGAAAACAATATCCGCGCGGCCGCCATTCTTGGGGTCGTTGGCGCTGGCGGGCTGGGGCAAATGCTGAAATACCATTTGTCGCTGTTTCAGATGCCAACGGCCGCCACCGTTATTCTCGCCATGCTGTTTCTGGTCGCGCTGGTTGACGCCCTGAGTTTTTCTGTCCGACGCTGGATTTTGCGTTGATACTGACATGCCTTCAGGTCGAATGACGAGCGACCAGCCACAGAGGCATTCAGACATGGCACCGGCACCAAACCATAAGCGTTTCCCCCAATAGGCAACGCGAAGTGCGCTCGCTATCCTGTGTGCTCGGTGTGCATTCTTCGCTGTTGCACCGTACTGGCACTGTTTGACGCCATTGCTTTACAGAGCGCCGAGCTTTTGCTCGACGATCAAGCTATTCTCATTGCCAAAATTGTCCTACTATAAAAAAGCCAAAGCTGGAAATGGCGGCACCAGTTGTCATGGCTCACATTCATTCTAAGGAGATATCAATATGAAAGCCTTCAAGCTTTTTATTTTTCTGATTTGTTCCGCTTGCATGTCGCAGGCCTTCGCTGCCGACACACCTGAAGACGCAGTCGCCATGGTAGAAAAAGGCGTCAGCTATATGCAAAAAAACGGCAAAGATGCGCTGATTACGGAAATCAACGCCAAAAACCCCGAGTTCATCAAAGGCGCGATTTATCTGTATGTACGCGCCATGGATGGCAAAATTCTGGCGCATCCGATTAACCAGAAATTAATTGGCAAGGATATGTTGAATCTACCGGACGCCGACGGCAAACTGTATCGAAAAGAGATTCTGGAACTGGCGAAATCCAAAGGCAAAGGCTGGGTGGATTATCGCTACAATAATCCGGTCAGCAAGCAGGTCGAGAATAAAACGACGTATATTTTGCGCGAAGGCGATATCATTCTGGAAGCCGGCATTTATAGAGCAAAATAAGCTGCCGGTTTGTCGCTATAAAATTTATAGCCAACAATATTGCGCATCAATCAGTCGCAAAAAAAAGGATGCCATCACGAATTGGGCATCCTTTTTCAGTTTTTGAGCGAGCGAAACTTTAGCTCAGGTCAAGTCAGGCTCCAGACATATTCAAACTTGGTCCATGCTTGTTGAGCCTTACCATCTTTAGCGCCCGGTTTAAAT
Organism: Burkholderiales bacterium; assembly: GCA_028868455.1. Lineage (GTDB taxonomy): Bacteria > Pseudomonadota > Gammaproteobacteria > Burkholderiales > Burkholderiaceae_D > Undibacterium. Next base: position 4,560 of record JAGWUK010000049.1, read on the forward strand.
TTGCATGACGTGTAGATTTTCATCGTCGCTTTATCCAAGGCTTTCGATCCGCTGGATTTCTCCACTTTGGAATCCAGCACATTACCATCGGCGCCAACCAAAACCGCCAGGACGACGGTGCCGACTTCTTCGTTCATCAAGGCAGATTTCGGATATACAGGTTTTTCGCAGCTTTGCTTATCAACGACGGGCGCAACTTCCGCAGCCAGGGTGGAAAACGCAGAAACGAGCAATAAGCTGGCTAATAAAATTTTTTTCATATTCAGAAGAGAATGGTTTGACTAAATGCCGCAGCAGCGGCACATCGGATTTGATTGAGCAACAACTGCTTTTCTTTTCATCCTGGCTTGCCGGTTCAGGTTTGCGTCCGTTGACGGCAAGGCACACAGGAATTTTTCAGTAATAGGACGGACGCAAAACTGCCCCGGCGGCGTTACAGACCCAAATAGTACGATCCGTACTGCCTTCATCGCTATGCCTTGCCGGGGCGATTTTGCGTCCGTCCCAAGTAACAATTAAATTGCCACACAGAAACGGAGCGTCATTCTAATTTAAGTATTTCCATACGGCAATTTATATTCATTCTGTTTTACCGTTTTTGTGGTATTTCCGATATATCACAGCGATCTGCCTACGGATTTCTGACGTCTGAACTGTCTATCCTCATCGCTTCCCGCCATTTGTCCGTGCAGACTAAAACGCGGCATAAATAGCGTCACTGGTGAATCGATCGATAAGCAATGTACAGTCCGGTTAATTTGAATAAATTTCCTATACTCATACCAGTATATTTTCAACACGATTTATTTCCGAGCGCAACAAGGCTATTTTTTAATAAATACGGGGGAGTATATGAAACATGCCATAAAAAAAACGGCCACCTTGCAAGATGGCCGTTCTTCAAATTAACAGCAGAACTTACTGATAATCCGCCATTGGGATGCAAGAACAGAACAGGTTACGGTCACCGTAAACATTATCTGCACGTCCGACTGGTGCCCAGTATTTTTGCTTGCGCAACGAGGCGACCGGATAAGCGGCTGTCTCGCGGCTATAGCCGTGCGCCCATTCGTCTGCCACCAGCACTTGTACAGTATGCGGTGCGTTTTTCAGCGGATTGTCTTTCGCATCGAATTCGCCGGAAGCTACTTTGGCGATTTCTTCACGGATAGCAATCATCGCGTCGATGAAACGATCCAGTTCAGCTTGCGATTCACTTTCTGTCGGTTCGATCATCAACGTGCCAGGAACCGGGAAGCTCATGGTTGGCGCGTGGAAGCCGAAATCGATCAGGCGCTTGGCGACATCTTCGTTGCTGATGCCGGTGGCGTCAGTCAGTGGGCGCAGATCCAGAATGCATTCATGCGCAACCAGACCGTCATGACCGGAATACAGCACCGGATAATGCGGTGCCAGACGCTTTGCAATGTAGTTGGCAGCGAGGATCGCGGTTTCTGTTGCCGCTTTCAATCCTTCTGCGCCCATCATGGCGATATACATCCAGGAAATCGGCAAAATGCTTGCTGAACCAAATGGCGCCGCGCTCACCGCCGTGATGCCATTTTCACCGCGTTGATAGCCGGTCGATTTCTGGTTAGGCAGGAACTGCGCCAGATGCGCACCAACTGCCACCGGGCCGACGCCTGGTCCACCGCCGCCGTGCGGAATGCAGAAAGTTTTGTGCAGATTCAGATGGCTGACGTCGCCACCAAACTTGCCCGGTGCAGCCACGCCGACCAGCGCATTCATGTTCGCACCATCGACATACACCTGACCACCGTGACTATGCACGATTTCGCACAACTGCTGGATACCTTCTTCAAACACACCATGCGTGGAAGGATAGGTCACCATCGCAGCCGCCAGATTCGCGCTATGTTGCTCAGCCTTCGCTTTCAGGTCTGCCAGATCGACGTTGCCGCGCTCATCGCAGGCGACCACGACAACTTCCATGCCGACCATGCTGGCCGATGCCGGATTGGTGCCATGTGCCGATGAAGGAATCAGGCAGATATTGCGATGCCCTTCACCACGCGATGCGTGATATGCCTTGATCACCAGCAAACCTGCGTACTCGCCTTGAGAACCGGCGTTCGGTTGCAAGGAAACGGCAGCATAACCAGTCGCGGCGCACAACATCGCTTCCAACTGATCAATCATCTCTCTATAGCCAACGGTCTGATCGTTTGGCGCAAAAGGATGGATCGCCGAGAATTCTGGCCAGGTCACCGGAATCATTTCGCTGGTTGCATTCAGCTTCATGGTGCAGGAACCCAGCGGTATCATGCTGCGATCCAGTGCCAGATCTTTATCGGCCAGGCTGCGCAGATAACGCAGCATTTCGTGCTCGGCATGGTAGCGATTGAATACCGGATGTGCGAGGTAGGCAGAAGTGCGCGCCAGAGTGGTCGGGATCGATTCCTGAACACTGGCTTCCAACGCATCGAAGTCCAGCGCGTTACCCGCAGCGCTGGTGCCATCGGCAAAAATGCTCCACAGCAGGCCGATGTCCTCGCGGTCTACGGTTTCATCCAGAGAGATGCCAACGTGCGTGCCATCAACATGACGCAGATTCACGCCCTTGCTTTCGGCCAGCGCATGCAATTGACCGGCATCGGCAACCTGGACAGTCAGCGTATCAAAGTAAGTCGTATTGGCAATGTGATAGCCGAGCGTGTGCAGCGCATTGGCCAGGACTGCGGTATAGCGATGCACGCGTTGTGCGATCTGGCGCAGACCGGCAGGGCCATGATACACGGCGTACATCGAGGCGATCACTGCCAGCAAGACCTGCGCGGTACAGATATTCGATGTCGCTTTTTCGCGGCGGATATGTTGTTCACGCGTTTGCAGCGCCAGACGATAAGCCTGATTGCCCTGCGCATCCACGGTCACACCGACCAGACGACCCGGCATACTGCGTTTAAAACCGTCGCGGGTCGACATATAACCTGCATGCGGACCACCAAACCCAAGTGGAACACCAAAGCGCTGGCTATTGCCAACGACGACATCCGCGCCCCACTCGCCGGGCGGCGTTATCAATGTCAGTGCCAGCAGGTCAGCAGCAGCAATGACCATCGCGCCTTTGGCGTGCATCGCAGCGGCGTATTCGCGGTAATCGCGCACATCGCCGTTGACACCCGGATATTGCAACAGCACGCCGAAGCATTCATTCTCCAGCGCTTCTTTTCCTTTGCAGATACGGACTTCGATACCCAGCGGTTTAGCGCGAGTTTCGATGACTTCACGTGTTTGTGGCAAGACGTCATGTGCCAGATAAAACACGTTGGAATTGGATTTGCCGACACGTTGAATCAGCGTCATCGCTTCTGCCGCGGCCGTGCCTTCATCCAGCATGGACGCATTAGCGATATCCATGCCTGTCAGATCGGTGATCATCTGCTGGAAATTCAGCATGGCCTCAAGGCGGCCTTGCGAAATTTCTGGCTGATACGGCGTATACGCGGTGTACCAGGCCGGGTTCTCAAAGACATTCCGCAGGATCACGCCCGGCGTATGCGTGTTGTAATAACCTTGTCCGATGAAGGATTTCAGCACACGATTTTTGGATGCCAGTTGCTTCAGTTGCGTTAAAGCGGATTGTTCGCTTTGTGCATCGGTGAACTGCCCCAGCGGCAGGACGTCATGGCGACGGATATTCGCTGGAACGATGGCATCAATCAGTGCCGTGCGGGTCGGATAACCAAGCGTGGCAAGCATGGCTGCCTGCTCAGCGTCGGAAGGTCCGATATGACGCGCGATAAAAGCATCACGCGCTTCAAGTTGGGTCAATGTAGGACGGGTCATGGTGTGGGCAAATAAGGAAAGAGGAGCGCGATCGGGAATAAACAATGAGGCAGACGGGCAGATAAGCAAGTCGGGCTGGCTGCCAGCGCATCGTGCGCAGCACAACCAGCGTGCGAAATACGCCGCCGCAGCGGCGCATTCAGGCCAGATCAGCCGATGTTTTTGGCGTAGTCTTCAGCACTCATCAGACCGTCAACATCTGCTGCATTTGCAGGTTTCAACTTAAACATCCATGCGCTGAACGCATCGGCATTGATGGATTCAGGTGCATCCGTAACCGCATCATTGACGGCAACGACTTCACCGGTAACTGGCGCATAAATATCGCCAGCCGCTTTAACGGATTCAACCACAGCGCAATCCTTGCCCGCAGTCAGCAACTGGCCGACTTTTGGCAAATCGACAAACACGATGTCACCCAGGGCATCTTGTGCGAATTCAGTGATACCGACAGCGATCGTGCCATCCGCTTCAACGCGTACCCATTCGTGGGAGGCTGTGTATTTCAGTTCGGCGGGAATGTTCATGAGTGGCTCCAAAAAAAATAGAATAATGATTAAGTTATTAATTACTCAGGATTGACGCAAACTTGGTACAGAAAGCTAACGCGATCAAGGTATGGCAGGCAGATCGACTAAGCGCCACACCAACAACGCGCCAGATTTGCGTCAATCACAATACTGAATGAATGCTGAAAAATGCTGAATTACGCGACCAATATTTTGCCGTTACGGACGAACGGCAATTTCACTACGGAAGCAGCCAGTTGTTTGTCACGGATCACGACTTGCACCGTATCTCCGATCGCCACGCCCATCGGCAATCTTGCCAGCGCAATCGCCTGTTGCATAGTCGGGCTGAATGTACCACTGGTGATTTCACCTTCGCCCTGGGCGCACAGCACTTTTTGATGCGCGCGCAGAATGCCGCCTTTTTCGCGCAGAATCAAGCCGAGGAACTGGGCGTTCTGGCCTTGTTCCTGCAAAGCTTTTTTGCCGACAAAGTCGCGCTCACTGACCAGATCAATGGTCCACGCCAGACCGGCATCAAGAGGATTGACGCTTTCATCCATGTCCTGACCGTACAGGTTCATGCCAGCTTCCAGACGCAAGGTATCGCGTGCACCGAGACCGGCAGGTTTAACGCCGGCTGCGGCCAATGCATTCCAAAGTTCTTCGACACGATTCGCAGCAACGGCAATTTCAAAACCGTCTTCGCCGGTATAACCGGTACGTGCCACCATAACTTCGCCAAACGTCGTGTCTGGAACGATGACGGCATTAAACGGTTTGATTTCGGCGCTGGCGGCTTTGGTTTCCGGCAAAACTTCCCAGGCTTTGGCGCGCGCATTTGGGCCCTGTACGGCAACCAGAGCAAACGCATTCTCGCCATCGCGACGTTGTGTAATGCTCAGGCCGCTATTGGTTTCTGCATTCCGCGCAGTCATCCATGCCACGTCTTTTTCAGCCGTACCGGCATTAACCACCAGACGGAACCAGTTTTCGCTAAAGAAATAAATGATCAGATCGTCAATGACTGTGCCTTCCGGCTTCAGCATGCAGGAGTACAGCGCCTTACCCGGCACTTGCAATTTATCGACATTGTTGGCGACCAGCCCACGCAGGAAGCTGCGGACGTTTTCACCCCGGATATCGACCACACACATGTGGGAAACATCAAACATGCCGCAATCAGTGCGGACAGCGTGATGTTCTTCGATTTGGGAACCATAGTTGACCGGCATATCCCAACCACCGAAATCGACCATTTTTGCGCCAGCCGCGCGATGGACTGCGTTGAGGGGAGTTACCTTGAGTGATGTCGCTGCTTGCGTCATAAGAGCCTCGTTACCAGAATAGAAGGGACGAACAAACGCACACTGACGAACATGGTTCGTCGCATGCGAAAAATCGCAGACCCCTCTGTCCTGGTACCTGAGAGATTACGAGAGCGATGGATGATCGCGACCTCGTGCGCACCTTCGGTGGGTAGCCCGCCAAGTTGCAGCCGCTACCGCTCTCCAGAGTATGGGGTAAGTTTAACCACCCCGTTGATCGGTCCTTTTGCCTGAGAGTTTGTTGGGTGTTAGCCCCTTCGGCGGCAGCGGTTGTCGTCTCGCTGCGCTCTCCCGATCAAGTAGCGCGATTATATAAGGCTTACCTGAGGTTGGATATATTCAAACCCAAATATTTGCCAAATCTGGCGACAAATTAGCAAGACAACAAGCCTATTTGGCTGGCTGCAACAGTAAAAAATGCCGCGTATGTGCTTTCACGTCTTGCTCGCTCAGATATTGCGGCACATATTTGCCTTCCGCAAACAAAGCCGCCTGATCGTTGTAATGCGCGTCAAACAAGACGCCGCTCTGACCGACAGGATTAATGCCTACGCTATGATC
>JAGWUK010000050.1 GCA_028868455.1 Burkholderiales bacterium
CTTCATCTTGGATGCAGATTCGCTTTGATCCGGGCTGTGCTGCGTCGATAAAACGACGGTATCGATGCTATGCGGTTTGCCATCGACATAGCGCATCGTTACCTGGCTCTTGGCATCCGGACGCAGGAAAGGCATACGGCCGTCTTTGCGCAATTGCGCCTGACGTTCGACCAGACGGTGCGCATAGTAAATCGGCGCAGGCATCAGCTCTGGCGTTTCATCGCAGGCATAACCAAACATCAGACCCTGATCGCCAGCGCCGGTGTTCAAGTGATCATCGGAAGCATGATCGACGCCTTGCGCGATATCGTTCGATTGCTTGTCGTAGGCAACCAGCACGGCACAGCCTTTGTGGTCGATGCCGTATTCTGTGTTGTCGTAGCCGATGCGCTTGATGGTATCGCGGGCGACCTGGATATAGTCAACGTGGGCGTTGGTGGTGATTTCACCGGCCAGAACAACCAGACCAGTGTTGGTCAGGGTTTCGGCAGCAACGCGGGAACGCGGATCCTGTTCGAGGATCGCATCCAGAATCGCATCGGAAATCTGATCGGCGACTTTGTCCGGGTGTCCCTCGGAAACCGATTCGGAGGTGAAGAGAAATTCATTTGCCATCGCAGGCTCCTATAAAAAATTGACCGAAAAAATTGTGCCGCAGTCGGAAAGAGATCCTGCGACGCTTTAGCGAGTTTTATTGACCGCCTCGCAAGTTGTCTGTTAACTCGGCGGTAGCTGGCTTTGAGTGGCTCAAAGCGCAGCAATGTGTGATATTTTACGCCTTCTATCCGGGCTATGTCGAATACCCCTCACTTTTTCATTGATTCTTGAGCAGCATCATGCTTGTCACTTTCTTCCGATTTTTGTCAATTTTTCCTCTTCCGCTTTTGCATGCGGCGGGGTCCTTATTGGGTTGGATAGTCTATTTGCTATCAGGCTCGTATCGCCGCCGGCTGAAAGAAAACATCACGCGTGCAGGGTTTGCCGGACACTTGTATCGGGCGGTCAGCGAGGCGGGCAAAAACATTCTGGAATTGCCTTTCATCTGGTGTGCCAGCCCTGAGCGTGTCTTACGAACCGCCACGGTGGAAAACTGGGAGCTGGTGCAGGCGGCGCTGGACGCCAAGAAAGGCGCGATTTTTCTGACGCCGCACCTGGGCTGTTTTGAAATCGTTGCGCAGAAAATTGCCACGCGCACCAGACTGACCGTGTTGTACCGCCCGCCACGTAAAGATGCACTCAAGCCGTTGATCGAAGGTGCGCGCGCACGCGATAATTTGTTGCTGGCGCCGGCGAATTTATCCGGTGTGCGTATCATGGCCAAGGCTCTGAAAAAAGGGGAAGTGATTGGTTTGCTACCGGATCAGGTGCCGCAGGAAGGTGAGGGTGTGTGGGCGAAATTTTTCGGAAAGCGCGCTTACACAATGACGCTGTCGGCTAAATTGCATAGCATGACTGGCGCTCCGATCATCCTGACTTATGCAGAACGTCTGCCGCATGGTCGTGGCTATGTGGTGCGCTTTGTGCCGTTTGAAGAAGAACTCGGCAGCGACGCGACAACCCAGGCGGAAGCCATTAATCGTTCGATGGAAAAACTGATTGCACAATCGCCGGCGCAGTACTTCTGGAGCTATAACCGCTACAAAAAACCGGAAGGCGTAGAAGGACCGGACAGCGGTGCCAACTCCGATATCAATACTGCTGTAACGCAGGAGCGCACATGAGGCTGGTACTGGGGCTGATGTGGTTATTGCACTGGTTGCCCTTGCCGCTGCTGGGACGTCTGGGCGAAAGTGTTGGTAGCTTATTGTTTATACTGATACGCAAACGTCGCCACATCACGCTGACCAATTTGCGCCTGTGTCTGCCACAGTTGAGTGAAGGCGAAAGACTGCTTATCGCCAGGCAGCATTTTCAGATGTATGCCCGCAGCGTGCTCGAGCGCGGAATTCTGTGGTGGGCATCCGAGGCGCGTCTGCGGCGCTTGATACAGGTAGAACCCGGCGTGCCGCTGGAGGCGATTGAAGCAGGGCCGACAATACTGATGTGCCCGCATTTCGTTTGTCTGGATGTGGCCGGTGTGGCGGTGATGCTGGAGTCTTCACTGTGTTCAATTTATACGCAGCAGCGTAGCAAAGTGTTTGATCGTGCCTTGCGCAAAGGGCGTTCGCGGTTTCGTCCGGTGAAATTATTTTCGCGTGCCGAAGGTGTCAAACCCATCATCCGTGCGATGCGGGAAGGTTTGCCGTTTTTCATGTTGCCAGACATGGATTTTGGCGCCAAGGATGCGGAATTTATTCCCTTTTTTGGCGTTCCAGCGGCAACCCTGACGGCAGTGCCGCGTATCGCTGCCACGACCGGCGCCAAAGTCATTCCGGTAATCGCTACGATGCTGCCCAATTATCGCGGCTGGAAAGTGGAATTTCATGATGCCTGGGAAAACTATCCGGGCGACGATATGAAAGAAGCCACGCGATTGATGAACGCGTATATCGAGCAGCAAATTCTGCGAACCCCCGCCGAATATTTTTGGGCGCATAAGCGATTCAAAACGCGTCCGCCGGGCGAATCCTGCGTGTATTAGCGTAGTGCTGGCGATGACAAGTCCAGCACGCCGGACGTATGCCGATGCGCGCTGGGGAGAAGCTTTACGGTTTGTCGATCTCTTTGTCAGGCTGCTGCATTCGGACGTTTTTCTGTGTCTCCAAATGCGAGCTGGCGAATGTAGACCTGCACGTCTTCTGGCCATGTAACGATGTGTGTGTTCAGTCGCACGGCGTCATTGGCGAACAAGGCGCGCGTCGCTTCTTCAAAGTCGGGCAAATTGCCGGCAACAGTTTGCATGAAATGATAGGTACGCTCATGCGCTTTGCGAATCTTGTCCGTATCACTATTGGCGCGTCGCGCTTCTTCGACCAGTTTTCTGATGACGACCGATGCCCCGCCGGGCTGGCTGGCCAGCCATTCCCAGTGCCGGGGAAGCAGGGTAACTTCGCGTGCGACGACACCTAACTTTGGACGACCGCGCCCTTTGGGTTCGGCTTGCGCGAGGCCAGCTTCAGTGGCGTCTGATGCCGCTGGCATGACGTTGGCCAAAGCGGGCTGGTGCTCGTCTGCTGCATCGGCGTAACGTAGCGCGACGTCGGCTGGCGTTCCTCTTGTATCGATTTCGACCGTTCTTCCTGTGTTGTCATCAAAGACCAGTGGCAGAATACCGTGGCTATCCGGGTTGTTTGTCAGGGCCGTTTTGACGGCGACAGCGTTAGCTTGCAGCGAGCCTTTAGCGATGCATCGGTGACCGGCAAAACTGGTGTAAGAATGAGGAATGGACTTGTTCATGATGGGGATATTTAGTCGTTGCAGAGCGGTTGGGTGTCATGTACGCATGCGCATGAATTGGGCGGATCAGCAATTTGACAACGGCTGCCAAATGACAGCGCGGTATCGTTCAGTAGAGCGTCGACGTTGTTAGCAACTGCTGTTTCCAGCGTGCCAGACATTGATTGAGTTCGGCCTGATAATCGAAATGGGCATCGCTATGTTCCGTGAGCTGTTCAAGGATATCGAAGGAAAACTGCGTTTCGCCGTAATTGCGCCAGTCTGCCAGCAATGCAGGATTGCGGTGCGAACCAAAGCGCAATTCCAGCCGGTTTCGGTTCAGCGCTGCTGGCAGGTTGTTGCTCTGCCCTAGCAATAGCTGGCCGGTCACCATGTTTTTGACGCAATAAATGCCCATGCAAGGGAAGGCAAGCTTGTAGGCATTGCTTAGCGCTTTTCTTTTTATTTTGTCCATGATGTGCTCTCGCCGTTTGTCAAAGCGGGCTGGTCAGCGCCGCATGCCTGACTTGCCGACGCGATGATCCGGGTCGCATGTTGTGGCGGCCAATGTGTGGCCAGGGTTTTGATCACATCGAGCTGGCCGGCAAACAATGCACGACTGGCATCTTCGAAATAGGCATCGTCACCGATCAGATCGCGCATAAGGAAATAACATGCTTCTTTGCGTTGCGCCATTTTGTAGGTGTCATCGGCGTCGCGGCTGGCGCGTTCGACCAGCATGCGCAACACCGCATCGGGCGTGGACGGCTGATCGGACAGCCAGGCCCAATGCCGCGCAAATAAGGCGATTTCGCGCCGTACCGGTGAGTGGCGCGGTTTCGGAGAGGCGTCGATGGTGGTGTTGGACGTGGCATGACTCATGTTGACTCCATTTGATCTGTCGGAAATTCGTTTTGATGTCCATGCACTTGGGAGTGCCAGCCGACAAATGGCGATCGTGCGCCATGAGGATGAATCGCTGAGAACATGCAATAGTGTTGAATTTTATCCGGATAAAATTAATGCGTCAATATTACCCGGGTAAAATAATGCATTTCGCGCGTTTTTGGATGACAGAGTCGACGGAGTATGGCGGTGAACAGGCTGGCACCTAGCCTTGCCGGAATACAGAATATATATACTCCCTCAATTTAGTAAATAAAACGCCTTGTAGCGCAGGTTTTGTAATGGCTGTGAAAATATACTGACTGGGAGTATATTTTTTTGGTGATCCTGCATTAAGGTGGATTGCGCGGCAACCGCAGGCGCACTGCCAGGCCGCCACCTTCCCGATTTGTCATGGACAGGCTGGCTTGCAGATTCAACACGAGTTGCTGCACGATCGCCAGCCCGAGGCCGGAGCCGCCGGTTTCGCTATTGCGTGAATCCTCCAGCCGGCAAAAAGGTTGAAACACATCGCTCATTTTGTTTTCCGGTATGCCCGGTCCACGGTCCTGTATCGTGATGGCGACATGTTTGTCGCCATCGGCGGCCAAGACGATTTCTACATCGGTGGCAAACTTCAGCGCGTTGTCGATCAGGTTGGTCAATACGCGGCGCAATACATGCGGCTGGCTGGTGACAGGCTCATCCAGCGCACCGTGCAAACGCAGAGTATGGCCAGCATCCTGATAGTCGTACACGGTGCTTCTGAGCAGGGCATTCAGGTCGATGCGGCACGATGGTTCGACCGGACGCTGCAAAGGATTTTGCGAACGCGCGTAGGTAATGCCGCGTTCCACCAGATGCTGAATGACGTCCAGATCGCGCAGCATATTGTCGCGCGGCGACTGGTCATCCATTAATTCCAGTCGCAGCCGCAGCCGTGTGATCGGCGTTTGCAGATCGTGTGACACGGCGGCCAGGATTTGCATGCGCTCGGTCAGATATTTGGTGATACGGCTTTGCATGGTGTTGAATGCCTTGGCGGCCTGTACCAGTTCTTGCGGACCGCTTTCTTTCAGCGGAGCCGAGGCTTTCCAGTTTTCGCCGAGATTAGTGGCCGCATTCGCCAGCAATTTCAATGGCCGGGTTGCCAGTCGCACGGCAAACCAGGTGACAAGCGCCAGCAACGCGAGTTGCAGTATCAGCAGTAAAAACAGGCTGAACGAGAGTTTCATTGGCGTGGCACTCAGTGTCACAGTCAGCGGCGTTCCATCGTGCAATTGCAGATGGACTTCCATGCGCAATTGTTCGGTATCCCCTTCAACGGAAGTCGCGCTGATTGGGTAGCTTTCGCCCAGATTGGCGCGGACCGTCGCCAAGACTTCATCGACGATGTCAACGCCGGCAATGGGGTGGACTGCTGCCGTTGCTGGTCGCAAGGCATAATCGTAATTGCTGCGCGCCAGACGACTAAGCCAGCTGCTGCGTTCGGCTGGCGGAAGTCGTTCCAGTATTGCTACGGCGCTGGCGACATCCTTGCCCATCGTATAAAACATGCGGTCTTTGGCGGCTTGCCGGCTGTCCATCTGCGCCAGCGCAAAAGCAAACGCATGCGCCAACAATAACTCTGAAAACAAAATCAGCATCAGTCTGCCGAACAAGGTGCGCGGCCAGCAATGCCAGCGTTCCGCTATTTCGGGTAAGTCAGCGAATTTCATTCTGAGGCCTCTTCATTTTGTACTTGCACAGAGAAGACATAGCCTTCGTTGCGCACGGTTTTGATGTAGCTCGATTCGCGCGCGTCATCGCGCAAGTGCTGGCGCAGGCGACTCACCAGCAAATCGATAGAGCGCTCGAATAATTCGGCATCACGCCCCTGCGTCAGATTCAGCAACTGGTCGCGCGTCAGCACCCGCTGCGGATGTTCGACGAAAACCTGCAGCAAACGGTATTCGGCGCCACTCAGCGCGACCATGGTGCCGCTCTGGTCGATCAGATGACGCGCCACCGTATCGAGCCGCCAGTTGCCAAATCGCAGCAAGCCCGGCGCCTGATGCTGTTGCAATTTCGGCGGCAACATGCGCGTGCGGCGCAAGACTGCACGTATGCGCGCCAGTAATTCGCGCGAAGCAAAGGGCTTGGTCAGATAGTCGTCGGCACCCATTTCCAGCCCCAGAATCCGGTCTGCTTCATCCGAGCGCGCTGTCAGCATCAGGATAGGTACCGTCTTGTGTGAACCGGCACGCAGGTCTCGACACAGCGTCAGACCGTCTTCCACCGGCATCATCAGATCCAGAATAATCAAGTCAATCGTGGTGCCATCAAGCACGGCGCGCATTTGTTTGCCATTGGCTGCGGTGCTGACCTTGTAGTCATTCTTGCGCAGATACATGGCGGTCAGTTCGCGGATTTCGGCGTCGTCGTCAACGATCAACAGATGGTCGGAGGTAGTCATGATGTGGCAGCTCATTAGTCGGTTGGCCGGTTTTGCCAACAGCGCAAATCCGAACGATGGTACTGGGTCTCTGCGGGTGTGGGCATAGTGCGTTTATAGCCGATTTGCGCTTGCGCTGCCATTTTTTTGTATCCCAATGTATCTGGTTTGTGTTCTGAAACGCTGGTATGCATTTCACCCGCTTCCGGACATATGGCAGATACGTGCCGGGATTCTAATCTCATCACGGCATCAGTGATGTCGCTGATGCGATTACATGACTCATGATTGAGGGAGAATATGATGAAAAAGCCTATCCAGTTTTTGTTTGCCGCACTCGTCGGTGGTATCGGTAGCCTGACCGGCGTTGCCGCCCATGCACAACAACCCGGTTTGTCCGATTATTATCTGGCGACCATCGAAGCCAAGGCGCAGGTCAATCCACAAGGCCATTGGATAACTCAAAGCGGCAATCTGGAAGTGGAAATCAGCGCTTGCGGAAAAGAATTATGCGGCACCGTGGCACGCGTCCTTGCCAATAACGCCATGTCTGCTGATACAGCGACACAAAACAAAGTCGCCGATGCCAAGGGAATGAAAATCATGACTGGATTTGCCAAGAGCGATATCGGCGAATGGACTGGCAAAATTTTCAATCGTCAAAACGGTCAGACCTACGATTGCGTCGTGCGCGCAATGGATGACGATCATCTGGAAGTGCGTCCTTATCAAGGCGATGTCAATCAAGGTCAGACACAGATCTGGACACGCCTTCCTGCAGCGACAGCAAGCGCCTATACTGGTCTGTAATTTCGTCTGATCGGGCGGAATGCACAGCCTTGCCAAAACCGGTCCGCGTTGCTGACAACGCATGGCCGGTGACGGCGTGAAAACTGAAGGAACATGATGTCTTCCTTGTCTGCCTTATGCAAAAAAATTTCTGGCATCCTGTTGACTGCCGGAATAGTGACGAGCGTACCTGGCCATGCCACCGAAATCACTGCTGACTATGGCCTGGCGCCAGAATTCCAGCAAGTACAAGGCTGGATGAACTCGCCGCCATTGAACATGGCGCACCTGCGCGGTAAAGTCGTGTTGATCGATTTCTGGACCTATACCTGCATCAATTGTCTGCATACGCTGCCGTATGTAAAGCAATGGCATGATCGCTATCGCCAGCAAGGTCTGGTCGTGATCGGCGTGCATACACCGGAGTTTCCGGAAGAAAAAGATACCGCCAATCTGCAAGCTGCCATTCAGCGACTGGATGTGCGTTTTCCAGTCGCGCAAGACAACGACTATGCGACGTGGAACGCCTATCGCAATCGCTACTGGCCAGCGCTTTATCTGATCAATCAGCAAGGGCACATCGTCTATCAGCACTTCGGTGAAGGCAATTACGCACAGACCGAAAGCATGATTGAACAATTGTTGTCGCGTAACCCCAAATCGCATTGAGATTTTGTGCACATATGATCGTGCGCAATGGCATTTTGGTGGCGCGTGGATGAAGTCGGCCCGTCAATGCACTTAAGCGTGATCACGGTCAAATTTTTGCTCAGCTTCTTTGAGATGCGATATCAGAATATGCGAAATGATATTCACACCAATGCCAGCGAAAATCGCAGGAATCAGGTACAGCGCGACCGAAATTTCTGAAACAAAGATTTTGTCGTCGAATAATGACGGCGAATTTCTGGCCATGGTTTTCAGCAATTGCAGAAGGAAAATACTGATGCCGGAAATCATGAGCAAGATCAGACCAAATACCAGAACGGTTTTTCGCGAAATGGATTTTTTCCACAGCATATAACCGTAGATGCCGCTGGGAACCACAAAAGTCAGCAGGATTAGCAACAGGAATTCGGTTTCGAAAAATACGGATTGCTTCATTCTTTGATTGCCTGTTAAAAATTAGGATTTACGCAAAATTGTTACAGCAAGTCATGGCGACGACGGCAGTGCACATCGTACCCATCGTACCCATCGTACGACGATGAGCTAGCATGCCGCTGCAGCGGGTTTGTGTAAGTCCAAAATGAATCAAAAATTACTACGCAAAAATGGAATGACTGTCGGGGTCAATTAAAACATGTCAGTGTAACTGGCATGCTTCTGACGCACAGCAAATTGTAAGCAAGTGTCAATGCGCAGTGTGTACCGTATTTGGCCGGAAATGATGTGTACCGATAAAAAAAGCGGGATCATGTTTTGCATGATCCCGTTTTTCTGGTGTAACGCTCTGATCCGTAACGTCGCTTTTTACTGCAAGAGTTCTTTTTCTCCAGGCAATAACGAATTGGCTGGTAAAGCTTCCTGCTGTTTCAGGCGTTCATAAATCGGTGCGAAATCCGGTGCTGTACCGTCGAACAACTGCTGAAAATCGTCAATCACGAAATAGGTTTCCTGATACGTATCGATCTTGTACAAAGTGCGCAGGCAACGCTCAATATCCAGACGGATATGACGCGATGTCGTACCTGGTTTCAGGCAATATTCGACTTCGCCACCGGACGACAAGATTCCGGCGCCATAGATGCGCAGACCTTTCGGCGTATTGATCAGACCGAATTCCACGGTGTACCAGTACAGGCGCGCCAGATAATCGAGACCGCCTAGCTTCATCGCCTTCAGGCCACCTTTGCCATACAGTTGGATGTAGTCGGCAAATACCGGATTGAACAACATCGGCACATGACCGAAGTAATCGTGGAACACATCGGGCTCAACGATGTAATCGAATTCCTCCGGTTTGCGCAGCCAGACAGTGACTGGAAAGCGGCGATTCGCCAGATGTTCAAAAAAAGTCAGCTCGGGAATCAGTCCCGGAACAGCAACGATACGCCAGCCGGTTGCCTTGAATAATTCTTCCGATGTTTTTTCGAATTTCGGGATGCCGTCGGCAGCGTTCATGGAGTGCAGGGCATCGATGAATTCATCGCAGGCGCGACCAGGCAGCAATTCCATCTGGCGTTGATACAGCTTGCGCCATAATGCATGCTCTTCTTCGGTGTATGCGTCCCAGTCTTGTTGCACGACATAATGTGCATCCATTTTTTCGTAATCGCCGCGCAGTGCAGCACCGTGGGATTTTTCTGCTACCGTGGCGAGAAAGTCTTCGTTTGAAACTGTGGTATCCATAATTTTTCCAGAAAAAAAGCTGGCATCAGTTTGATTGCCAGCTTTTTCTTTGTCTCCGTTAAAGTGCTCTTGGTCAATGTCGTTTGAATCAGGCAGTTGCCTTGTCGTCTTTCAATACACCGCGACGTATCTGATCCAGTTCTATCGATTCAAACAGGGCGCGGAAATTGCCTTCGCCAAAACCCTGATCGCCTTTGCGTTGAATGATTTCAAAGAAGATAGGACCGATCACTGTCGTCGTGAAAATCTGCAATAACAATTCGCGCGACGTTTCTGTGCTCTTGCCATCAATCAGGATGCGCAGACGGCGCAGTTCTTCGAGGTTTTCGTTATGGCCTGGCAGGCGACGATCAACCAGATCGTAGTAGGTATCGATTGTGTCCTGAAATTCGACGCCAGCAGCTTTCATGTCGCTGACAGTCTTGTAGACATTGTCTGTGCCCATAGCGATATGCTGAACGCCTTCACCGTGGTACAGATCCAGATATTCGGCGATTTGCGATTTATCGTCGGAGGATTCGTTGATTGGAATACGGATTTTGCCGCATGGCGATGTCATGGCTTTCGATTTCAGACCCGTATGCTTGCCAGCGATATCGAAGTAACGGATTTCACGGAAGTTAAACAGGGTTTCGTAGAAATCTGCCCATTCTTTCATGCGGCCACGATGCACGTTGTGGGTCAGATGGTCGATATAAGTCAGACCGTTGCCGACCGGATTGGATTCGACGCCAGGAATGGCGACGAAGTCGGCGTCGTAAATGCTGATATTGCCGATCGCGCCTGCTTGCGCGCCGTCTTTACCATGCCAGCGGTCAACAAAATAAATCAGGGAATCACCGATGCCTTTGATCGCAGGAATATTCAATTCCATCGGGCCGGTTTTATTGTCGAAACCCCATGCGCCGAGATCAAGCGCACGTTTGTAGGCAGCGTTGGCATCTTTGACGCGGAATGCAAAAGCGCAGACGGAAGAGCCATGCTTGC
>JAGWUK010000713.1 GCA_028868455.1 Burkholderiales bacterium
ACCAGAGGCGACCGAAGTGCAGGCGGCTTTTTGTATAGATGTCCGCAGCGAGCCTTTGCGTCGTGCGCTTGAGGCGGAGATGCCTGCGATCCAGACCATCGGATTTGCCGGTTTTTTCGGCTTGCCGGCGGCCTATACGCCGTTAGCGACCGACGCCAGGCGACCACAGTTGCCCGGCTTGCTTGCACCGGCCATGGAAATCACAGATCGCCTCGTGTTGCCGGGTGACGCAAACGACGAGGCAGATGACGCGTTACAAGACGCCGCCAGCCGAGCCAGACTGCATCGCTTTGGCTTGGCGGAGCAATGGCATGCTGCCAGCCGCTGGCCCGGCAGCGCATTTTCCTTCGTCGAAGTGGCGGGCGCCGGATATCTGGGCAAACTCGGACAATGGCTGAGGCCCGGCAAGCAGGCGCGATTGCGTGACGATCTGGCAGGCTTGCCGGCACGCTACCGCGCGATTTGTCGCCCACAATTGTTTGGTCTGGCACTGAACGAAAAGCTGGCACTGGCCGCACGGGTTTTGCATGCCATGGGTTTCGCCGGAAAATTTGCACCGCTGGTGTTATTGGTGGGACACGGCAGCCAGTCCGCCAACAACGCCCATGCTGCAGCGCTGGATTGCGGCGCTTGCTGTGGGCAAACCGGCGAAGTCAATGCGCGCAGTCTGGCGCAACTACTCAATGCGCCAGAAGTTCGCTTGGGTCTTAATGCGTTAGGCGTGTTCATTTCAGAGAAAACCTGGTTCGCTGCGGCGCTGCATAACACGACCACAGATGAAATTGAGATTTTTGATCTCGATCTTTTTCCGCCGAAAGCGCGGCAGCGATGGGACAGTTTGCAAGCCGTTTTTGCGCGTGCCAGCGCTCAGGTACGGCGGGAACGTGCGCCCAGTTTAGGTCTGTATCCGCATGTCGCCGATGGCGAACTGCTTGATCAGCTTCGTCGTCGCGCGAATGACGGTGCGCAAACGCGTCCTGAATGGGGGCTGGCTGGCAATGCCGCCTTTGTCATCGCATCGCGCCAACGAAGCCGTGGCGTTCATCTGGATGGACGCGTTTTTTTGCACGACTACGATTTCAGCCAGGACGATAACGGCAGTGTGCTGGAATTGCTGATGACCGCACCGATGCTGGTGACGCATTGGATCAACTGGCAATACCATGCTTCAAGCTGCGACCCGGTGCGCCTGGGCAGCGGCAACAAAGTGCTGCATAACGTCGTGGGCGGGAATATTGGCGTATTTGAGGGCAATGGCGGTGACCTGCGCATCGGTTTATCTCGTCAGTCATTGCATGATGGCGAGCGCTGGATGCACGAACCTTTGCGCTTGACCGTCATCATCGATGCACCGTCGCAGGCTATCGATGCGGTCATTCGCAAGCATGCGATGGTTCAGCAATTGCTGGATAACGGCTGGCTTCATCTATGGTGTTTCGATCCCTCGGGTTTGCTACGCTACACACGTGGTAATTGGCAGGCGTTGTCGCTGGAGGTGGCCTGATGTCAGTTTATTCAGGACAAAAGCTTGCGCTGCGCGATTGAGCATGTCACCCAATTCGATACCGACCAGCTCGGGACTTTTACACGCGATACGCGCCGGCACGCAGCTTGATGCACTGAGGGGCGTAACGACAGGGGTATTGTCAACATGAAATAACTTCCCCTCGTTGCATGGGCGTTCAGGTCGCATATTTTAAAGAATAGGGGGAGTATGTGCAAAAATCAGCCAGTTGCGCACGTGATTAGAGGGCTTTTAAAAATACTACTAGAGAGTATCATTAATTTGCCACATGATCTTCGCTGATGGCAGATGAATCATGCCACCAACAAGTCCGGCGTATCGATATCTCTTCAGCACCAGCGTTGCGCATCAACTGACAGGCAGCGGCGGATTGACCGGCGCCTTGACTTCACGCAAAACAAAGGATGTGTAGACTTCTTTCACGCTGGGCAGGTTGCTGATGCAGGCCTCGGAAAATGCACCATACGCAGCGAGATCTTCAGCGACAACCATGAGCTGATGGTCGTAGCGCCCCGATATGCGATGGCAGGCGAGCACTTGCGGCATTGCCAGGACAGCGCGTTCAAATTCTTGC
>JAGWUK010000714.1 GCA_028868455.1 Burkholderiales bacterium
TTCGCCCTGCGCTTTGAGATTATTCAGGGCGGCGGCGACTTGTTCCGGTTTGGGAATATTTTTCGGCGCGGTCGCCTCGTCATATTCGGCATTGGTCAGACTGGCTTTGGTCCAGCCAGTTTTGTCCCTATCCCAGGCGGCATGCACTTTGTCCCAGGTCATCACTTTGTGCAATAAGACCTGGATTTCCTGAAACCGCTCATAGTGATCGAGCGCCTTGCTGTCGGCACGCGCAGCGGCATCGCGCGACGGTGCCGGATCGCCCTTCTGATCGTAAGACAGATAATCGGCTTCGAGCGAATCGCGGTCTTCCTGATATTTACCATCAACAGCTTTCAGCAAATGATGCTTGCGGAAACGTTGTATGGAAATTTTATTGCCTTCGCCCTGATCCGAAATCGCACTCATCATATCGATGGCTTTATCGAAAGCCTGCATGGCATCTTTGCAGTCTTCTTTGGTCAGGAGGGTATCAAAGCGCGGAAATTCTTTTTTCGGATGCCCGCTGCCTTTGACATCGGTATTAAACAAGTCTTGCTGTACAGAGTCCGGACAAAATATTTTTTGCCATAAGTTTTTACCGTCGGCGTATTCAATGCTCAGGTACTGCGCATAGCATTCGTACATATGACCGATGGTGCCAAACATGGGCAAATCCAACTCTGTGTTTTCTTTTTTCCAGCCCTTGAACGGGACTTTCGGAAAATATTTGCCTTCCACATAATCGCGACTCAGATGATCAAACTGGCCGTTGGCTTTGTCAGCCGGCTGTTCGATCGCCAGAAACAGGCTGGTCTGATTTTGGTTCAATGCCTCCAGATTGACTTTCACATGCGCGTAGTCTTTGGTGTCTTTCAGGTCAACGATGTGCGGAATGATGCTGTTATCCGGTCCATAGCAATGCCAGCCGTGCTCCTTTGTCTGCAAGGCTTCGCTGACAAACGTCGGCGCAATGCCGATGGCAGTGCCGATATTGGCAGCCATCTGCAAATGCAGCATTTCCTGGATGAAGACGCTGAAAATAATATTGAAGGCTTTTTCATTTTCGTTGACTGGCTTGGCTCTGGTCGCCAGACCTGGCCATTCGCGCCCCTTGTAATACGTCTGTCCCCTGGCATTGATCTGATGCATGCCGTAGATGGAATACATGGTCGTCATGTACAGCGGTATCGTGAACAATTCCACATTGATCGCCGCTTGCGCCAATGCTTTGACCGCAGAAATGTCGGCATCCAGAAAACTGAGGGAACGTTGGGTAATAGGTTCAATCACCGTACCTAAGGCCGGTGCGCCCATCAGGGTTTGCGCTTGTTGCATCTTTGTCTCCTGCAAATGATATATGCGTTAGGGTGAACAACCAGAATGCCATCCGCGTATTGCCACTGTCTGTGCAATACCGGAATTGCCATATTAGCATGTCAGGCATACCAACTTGACGAAATTTCATCAAAGTACTGCATCGCACCTGATTGCACATGCATGCGACTCAATGCAGAGAGTGAAGCAGATCCCCTATTCGCAAAGCGACTGTTAAAGATTGTCAGTCATTGTTGCCGCACGGAAAATTTATTTTATACTGCAACCCGTTGATCCGAAGTTCGCAACGCTTCCCTTGCAACGGTTTTCCCCAACCATAGAAACCGTTATCCGCAGCGTCCCGATCAACGCCGACCGCCCTCTCCGCGGTTAACCGCAGTCTCCCGGCCACATCCCGCCGATTCCGTTCCCACCATAACAAAGGCGCCATCGCAATTACCGCGTGTATCGGTATGCCGCGTCATCGGACAAATCGAAAGGAAACAAGATGTCTGACATCACCCACATCGTCGAACAAACGCAGTTCGCATCCAACGAGGCTATGGAATTTCTCGCGTACCGACTCGGCGGCGAAGAATATGGCATCCCGATTCATCAGGTGCAAGAATTGCGGCGATATGAAAAAACCACGAAGATTGCCAACATGCCGGAACATATCAAAGGCGTCATCAACTTGCGTGGCACCATCGTCCCCATCATTGATTTAAGACTGATCTTTAAACATGCGACGGTCACTTACGACGAACTCACTGTCGTCATTATCCTGAATCTGGAAGGCC
>JAGWUK010000051.1 GCA_028868455.1 Burkholderiales bacterium
GTATAACCGGCAGGCAGGTTTTGGCGTGCCCCCAACCAGGCAATCTTGCCATCGTTCACCGCGATGGCGGCGTCAGGTATTTCGCCATATCCATCTGCCATCGTGGCCAGATGGAGATTGATCCACAGACTATCCCATTGCATCAGCTATCACCTACATTTAAAAAATGGACACGGATCAGGTACAGAACGGCCTCATCATCTGCGCTCAGTTCCAGCCGTATTCCGGCGTGTTCACGGGATTCTTCGAACAGGCACAAATCGTTTTCCTGCATGCGTTCGCCGTTGTGCAGCGTGGCGCCGCCGCTGGCGCAATACAAAAGCAATTGCTGGGCATCGTGGGCTTCCACAAAGTGCTGACCGCCGCGCAATCTCTGCATGAAATGCGTGCAGACATCGCGTCGCGTCATCATATTCAGATCAATGACGGTTCCGCCCGTGAGTTCTGCACGGATACTGGTTTCGCCAGCAAAGATATACGGCGGACTATCTTGCTGCAGAAAAATTTCTTTCGGGCGCTGTTGTTCGCCACCGCTATGCAGGACTAAACCGTCACCTTTGAGTATGGCAAGCGTTCTGTCAATCTGAGGAAAATGCGAAAACGGACCATCCACATCAACCTGCGCTGTGCTCAGGCGCCAGACGAAATTATCGAGACCGGCACCCGGTGGAAAAATTGCCAGTTCGGTTGTACTGCCGCCGCCATTTTTCCACGGCATGACCTGATAGTTTTCCGGGGTCCATTTACGCATAGACTTTTTGCCTGTCAGTTGAGATACAAATGTTGATAAAGATGCTGACATTGTGCACTCAGATGACCGTCGACGACCAGTGTTTTTGCAGCTTCGATATCAGGTGCGAAGAAACGGTCCTTATCGTAAAACGCCACTTTTTCACGCAACAACTGATGAACTTGCGTCAGCATGCCGGACGTTTTTAACGGCGCATGAAAATCGACACCCTGCGCCGCAGCCAGCAGTTCGATACCGACGATGGTAGCGGTGTTGTGTGCCATTTCGTGCAGACGGCGCGCACCGTAAGTTGCCATACTGACGTGGTCTTCCTGATTGGCCGAAGTCGGAATCGTATCGACGCTGGACGGATGTGCATGCGATTTATTTTCGGATGCCAGTGCCGCCGCAGTCACATGCGCAATCATGAAACCGGAATTCAGTCCGGATGACGGCACCAGGAAAGGCGGCAGACCAGAGATTGACGCGTCAATCAGCAGGGCAATACGCCGTTCGGAGATCGAACCGATTTCTGCAATCGCCAGTGCCAGTGTATCGGCCGCAAAAGCGACCGGTTCGGCGTGGAAATTGCCGCCGGAAATCACTTCACCGGTATCAACGAAGACCAGCGGATTATCGGTAACCGCGTTGGCTTCGGTCAGCAGTGTCCGCGCGGCGTTGTTGATGATGTCCAGACAGGCGCCCATAACTTGCGGCTGGCAGCGCAGGCAATACGGATCTTGCACGCGTTCGTCATTGACCAGATGCGAGCGGCGGATTTCGCTGCCTTCGAGCAGGCTGCGATAGATTTGCGCTGTGGCGATCTGGCCTGGCTGACCACGCGTGGCATGGATTCTCGGATCAAACGGTGCATCACTGCCTTTGGCGGCATCGACTGAAAGTGCGCCGGTCACGGTTGCGGCTTCCAGCAGACGTTCAGCTAAAAACAGGCCATGCAAAGCCAGCCCGGTGGAAACCTGTGTGCCATTGATCAGCGCCAGACCTTCTTTAGCTGCCAGTACGACCGGTTTGATGCCAGCCGCGGCCAATGCTTCTTTGGCGGCGACCAGTTTGCCGTTCACGCGTACATCGCCTTCGCCGAGCAGACCCAGCGTCATATGCGACAACGGCGCGAGGTCGCCAGAAGCCCCCACTGAACCTTTGACCGGAATCGCCGGCATGATGCCAGCGTTATACATGGCGATCATGCTGTCGATGACCGAGGCGCGGATGCCTGAGTAGCCGCGTGCGAGGCTGCCGATTTTCATGGCCAGAATCAGACGCACGACTTCGTCGGCAATCAGTTCGCCGGAACCGACCGAATGCGACATGATCAGATTGCGCTGCAATAGTTCCAGCTGATCATCGGGGATGCGCGTCTTTGCCAGCTTGCCGAAACCGGTGTTGATGCCGTAAGCCGCATCGCCTTTGGCGACAATTTTGTCGATGGTCGCCGATGCAGCATTAATGTCTGCATAAGCTGTCTGTGCCAGCGACAAGGGGCGCGCTTCGCGCCAGATTGCACGCAGATCGGACAAGCTGAATTTACCGGGTTGAATTTCCAGAGGAGTCGTCATTTTTTTCTTTCTGATACGCAAATGAAATCGCTTTATCCATGAGCCTTTCGAGACATTTTCGCTCTGTAAGGCGCATGAAATATGCGGTTTCTATTTCTGATTTAAATGCTAATCACGCAAAGTTCGCGTAATGCTTATTTGATCATTGGCAAATGCAAGCCTTCGCGTTTGGCGCAGGCAATCGCTTGCTCGTAACCTGCATCGGCATGACGCATCACGCCGGAGCCGCAGTCGTTGACCAGTACCCGCGCCAGACGTTTGGCGGCTGCTTCGCTGCCGTCGGCCACGATGACCATGCCGGAGTGCTGCGAATAGCCCATGCCAACGCCGCCACCATGATGCAAGGATACCCAGCTGGCGCCGCCAGCCGTATTAAGCAGCGCGTTCAGCAAAGGCCAGTCGGAAACCGCGTCGGTGCCGTCTTTCATGCCTTCAGTTTCGCGGTTCGGGCTGGCGACCGAGCCGGTATCGAGATGATCGCGACCGATGACGATCGGCGCTTTCAGCTCACCGTTTTTGACCATGTCGTTAAACGCCAGGCCCGCAATATGGCGTTCGCCCAGACCCAACCAGCAAATGCGTGCCGGCAAACCCTGGAAAGCAATGCGCTCGCCTGCCATGTCCAGCCATTTGTGTACGCCGGCATTATGCGGGAACAGCTCTTTGATTTTGGCATCAGTTTTACGAATATCTTCCGGGTCGCCTGACAAGGCAACCCAGCGGAATGGGCCTTTGCCATCGCAGAACAAAGGACGGATATAGGCTGGCACGAAGCCGGGGAAATCAAAAGCGTTTTTGACACCCTGATCGTAGGCAACCTGACGGATATTATTGCCGTAATCGACCGTCGGAATGCCCATCGCATGAAAATCCAGCATCGCCTGCACATGCACCGCGCAAGCGTGGGCAGCATCGGCGGTGAGTTGTGCATGCTGGCTGGCGTCTTGCTGTGCAGCTTTCCATTGCGCGACCGTCCAGCCTATCGGCAAGTAGCCATTGATCAGATCGTGCGCAGAAGTCTGGTCGGTCACCAGATCCGGCTTCATGCCACCAGCTTTGGCACGCTTGACCAGCTCCGGCAGAATTTCAGCAGCGTTGCCAAGCAAGGCGATGGAGATCGCTTCTTTCCGATCGCAATGATGCTTGATCAGCGCCAATGCATCATCGAGGTCTTTCGCTTGTTTATCGACATAGCGGGTACGCAGACGGAAGTCGATGCTTGATTGCTGACACTCAATATTCAACGATACGGCTCCGGCAAAACTCGCTGCCAAAGGCTGTGCGCCACCCATACCGCCCAGACCTGCCGTCAAAATCCAGCGGCCGCCCCAGTCGCCATTGAAATGCTGACGACCGGCTTCGGCGAAAGTTTCGTACGTGCCTTGCACGATGCCCTGTGTGCCGATGTAAATCCAGCTACCTGCTGTCATCTGTCCATACATGAACAAACCCTTGCGGTCGAGCTCGTTGAAATGTTCCCAGTTTGCCCATTTCGGTACGAGGTTGGAATTGGCGATCAGCACGCGCGGTGCATCAGCATGCGTTTTGAAAACGCCAACCGGTTTGCCAGACTGAATCAGCAAGGTTTCATCTTCGTCCAGCGCTTTCAGCGATGCCAGAATCTGGTCATAGCATTCCCAGTTGCGCGCAGCACGACCTATGCCGCCGTACACCACCAGATGCCTGGGATTTTCCGCCACAGCCGGGTCGAGATTGTTTTGAATCATGCGGTACGCTGCTTCAGCAACCCAGGTTTTGCATACTTTTTCAGCACCGCGTGGCGCATGGATTTCGCGGCTGGCGTCCCAGCGTGGATCGTTGTTCATTGCTTATCTCCTTCAGTTATGGTCGGCATCACGGCTGGACAAGCGTCGAAAAAATGCACTTGCCCGACTGTCCGGATATAAAAATCCGGTCTTTGCAAACAAACCGGATCAGTGTGAATCATGGAAAGAAAGTTTAAGTTGTATATACAACTTATGCAAGCAAATATTGCAGCCTGTCGCAATTATTTTCAGCACCGGGTCGGCGCCATCAATTTGGCGTGATCTTGCTGCTCTATGCCTTTTTAGCCACTACTTTGCAACGACATAAAAGGGGATCATCGTTCTGTTCCAACACCATCGAAAGGAAACGCCGTGTCCGTTGTTACCGAAATTTCTGCAGCCAGCAGCGCCGAAGCCCTGCACCATTTTTCAAACTCCTTGCGCTTTGAAACCGATTGCTGGGATACGCATCACGCCATGTCTGAAGGTCAGGCCGATTTCGTCTTGCTGGATGTGCGTAGTCCTGAGCAGTACGCAAAAGGCCATGTGCCAGGCGCCATCAATCTACTCAGGGGGAAAATCATCGCCTCCAGACTAGCCAGCTATCCGGCAGACACCTTGTTTGTGACGTACTGCGCTGGCCCGCATTGCAATGGCGCGACGCGTGCAGCGATCAAACTGGCGCAGCTGGGTCGCCCCGTCAAAATCATGATAGGCGGCATCACCGGTTGGCTGAATGAAGGCTTTAGCCTGACGACAGAGATTGCTGAACTGGCATGAGTGCGGCAACGAAAGCGGCAACATGCAGCGTACGCCCTGCCCTCGCCGCTGACGCGGCAGGCTTGCTGCAACTGATGCGTGAACTGGCGACTCAAAAAATTGTATGTCACCGCAACGGCACGCCAGCTTGGCATAGGCCGGACATTGATGGAAACCGTGATTGGCCATGCAAGGCAATATGGTTGTGGCAGATTAAAATGGGATGTGCTGCCAGACAATTGCAATGCAAAACGGTTTTACAGGCGGCTTGGAGGTGAACCGGTAAGTGACTGGGAAGCATGGGCCTTGCAACTCACGCCCTGATCTTATTCAAGGCTGCATTCATCGTTGGATAGCGCGGCTCGTGATTAAATAACGACGCTGTCTGTCCCTGAAGTGAAAACTGGTGCACACCTTTCCTGGCATGATGATGAGCGAGCTGAAAAGAAGTTGATCCAAGTGAACAACGGCGACAACCGGCAGCAAACAATTCGCTGATGGCAGGCATGCCCGGCACGCCCATGATGTTGACCGGAATATCCAGCCTGTTTGCAATCGCAGAAACAATTTCAGCAACGCGCAAGCCCGGCAAAAAAGCAGCGCCGGATTTGGCCATCCTTGTCGGCAAGAAAACGCCGGACTGCACTGCGTAAACTTGCAGGCAATCCGGCGCTTTAGTGCATGCAATTTTATCCGTTCATATCAGGCATCGAAGCCACCATCGGCCTTGAGATTGGCGCCGGTAATGAATGCCGCGTCGTCGCTGGCCAGATAAGCAACCAGGCTGGCGATCTGCGCGCCCGTGCCATATTTACCAGTTGCCATGTAACTGCGCATCGTGTCGGCAAAAGCACCGCTGGCCGGATTCATTTCCGTATCAACTGGGCCGGGCTGTACATTATTGACGGTAATGCCACGCGCCCCCAGATCACGCGCCAGACCACGGGTGAAAGAAGCTACCGCGCCTTTGGTCAATGCATACAGTGACAGGCCCGGCACAGGTACATAATCACTATTGACGCTGCCTATGTTGATGATGCGCCCTCCCTCTTTCATATGACGCTGCGCTTCTTGCGAGGCAACAAAGACGCCAGTCACGTTGACAGCGATCAGACGCTGATAATCATCCATCGTGATATCGGCGATGCCACCGGCGACCAGTGCACCTGCATTGTTGACGAGGATATCGAGACTACCAAATTCTGCCACCGTTTTTGCAACCGCCTGTCTGACGGCATCTGTATCCTGTGCGTCGGCACGAATAGCCAGCGCCTTGCCGCCAGTTGAGCGTATGTCCGCCACAAGTTGCTCTGCCTGCTGCGCACTGCTGGAATAAGTGATGGCAACTGCAGCGCCATCCATCGCCAGCTTGCGTGCAATCGCCGCGCCGATGCCACGTGAGCCACCGGTGATCAATGCTGTCTTACCAGCCAGATTTGTTTTGGATGAGACGTTTGCTTGTGTATTGAATACTTGGGTCATGTCGTTTTCCTCTTTAGTGAAGCCTGATTAGGTTGGTACGGTTGAACTTCTTTAATCCGTGATTGGATGAAGCCATTTTGTGCTTTTTAAATGGTTACAAGTAGTCCACAATCGATATCTTCACTTTCAACCAAAGGTTGAAAGTGAAGATCAAAATCAAAGACTTACAAGGAAAAAAATCATGGAAACACTGGCGAGCATAGAAGCTTTTGTCCGGAGCGCGGAAGCAGGCAGTTTTTCGCAGGCGGCGCGCAATCTGGGCTTGACGCCAGCAGCCGTCAGTAAAAATGTCGCCAAGCTGGAATCGCGCTTAGGCATACGCTTGTTCCAGCGCAGTACGCGCAGCCTGATACTGACGGAGGCCGGAGAAATATTCCTGGCGCAGATCAGAAGTGGGCTCGACAGCATACAGGCGGCTCTGGCGAATATAGAAAATGTCGCAGGCAAACCCGCTGGCGTGCTCAAGATCAGTCTTGCACTGGCCTTCGGGCGTGATTACGTTTTGCCAGCGGTAAATGATTTTATTAACATTTACCCCGATGTCATCCCTGACCTGCATTTTGATAACCGTAGCGTAGACCTGATCGCTGAAGGCTTTGATGTTGCCATCGGCGGTGGCATAGAACTTGTGCCGGGTGTTGTCGCACGTGAAATAGGGCGCGCCCATATCATACCGGTTGCCTCGCCAGCCTATATCGCCGCACACAATATGCCAACAAAACCTGCCGAGCTGGCTCATCTGGATGGCATTATTCGTCGCTCGCCACAAAGCGGCAGGCTGCGCTCCTGGACGCTACGCAATGCTGCGGGTGAAGAAGCACACATGGAACTCAAAACACGCATGATCATGGATGACCCCGAAGCCATGTGTCGTGCTGCCTTGCTGGATTTGGGTGTGGCCATGGTGCCCAAGCTACATGCCTTGCCTTATCTGGAGAGGGGGACGCTGCTGCGCGTACTGCCAGACTGGCATGCCGATATTGGCCCAATTGCGCTGTACTATGCCAGCAGCAAACTCATGCCTGCCAAGACCAGGCTGTTTGTCGATTTTCTCCTCACGCGTTTTCGGGAGCTGGATATCGCAGGCAAATTTTCTGCCTTGCCGCGAAAAAAATAACTGTCGCAGGTGGATATGTTCACCACCCCCGCCTGCCTATGAGAAAATGCAGCCATCCGCCATTATTCTATTGCCCGCTATCCTGTGAAATCCAGCAAGCCAGACATTCCAGCCTTTCAAGTGATCAAAGATACCCTGCTGAAGGAAATCCAGTCAGGCAAGTGGAAAGAAGGCGACGCCATTCCCGCCGAAACCACGTTAGCAACGCAGTTTGGCGTTTCCCGCATGACGGTCAATCGTGCTATCCGGGATCTGACCAGTGAGCAAATACTCACACGCAGACAAGGCTCTGGTACCTATGTAGCGCAACAAAAGTATCAGGCGACGCTGGTAGAAATCAAAAGCATTGCTGAAGAAATCCGCGCTCGTGGCCACGCGCACCGCAGCGAATTGCATCTGCTGAAAGCGGAGCCAGCAAATGAGCAACTGGCGCTTGAATTTCAGGTCAACCCTGAGCATTTATTGTTTCATTCCGTTATCGTCCATTTTGAAAATGAACAGGCCATTCAAGTGGAAGATCGTTGGGTCAATTCCAGTGTCACACCGGATTATCTGCGTCAGGATTTCAGCCAGATGACGCCGAACGAATATCTGGTAGCCGTCGCCCCCTTGCAAGGCGTAGATTATCGGATTGAAGCAGTGCTGCCACCAAAAAACATTGCTGATATGCTCAAGATTGGCAACAAGAACGCTTGCCTGGTACTGCATAGGAAAACACGCTCCCAAGGTAAAATCGCCACCATTGTGACGATGTGGCATCCCGGCGATCGCTACCAGTTTACTGGCAGCTTTTAAAACCAGTATGCCGATAATTTGTCACCGCATACGACTCTCTGGTAACAGTTCGGTAACAACTTTCCTGAACGTCCCACGTTAAAATACGCACTTAGCGTAGAAAGAAGCAACATGGCAAAGAAAAATGAACTAGATCCGGAAACCGTCGCTCTGATTGAATGGTGCACGGAGGTTGAGGGATTTCTGGTCGCCGGCGGTGCGACTGTCGCTCAGGCACAGGATCACATAGAAGAACAAATTGAATGGTTCACAGATTTGTTTTTCGATGGATTAACACCAGAAGAAGCCGCCAAAGAAGCACTGGCTTAACATGCAAGACAAGTATTTATACAGATTGAAAATGATACGGCAACTGACACTCATTTCCGGCTTGCTGCTGATTGCAGGTTTGACCGGATGCTCCTCCAGCAGGCCAATATTGAGCCAGCATGAAGAATTCGGAGAAACTGGCGTGTTCACGCATAGCTTTCCAGGCACAGAAAAATCGGTATGCGAAGCGGGGCGACGCGCCCTGCTGAGTCAAGGTTACGTCATCAGCGACTGGAAACCTGCGTTTATCAAAGGTCGCAGAAAATTCCAGCACGACAGCGAGGTCCATGCCGAAATCGAATTCAGCGTCGTCTGTGTTGCCAATAGCAAGGGAAGCAATAGCACCACCGTATTTGCCAATGCCGTACGCGATCGCTACTCCCTGAAAAAGAGCAATACCTCCGCCAGTATCGGTGTCAGCGCGCTGGGCTCAGTTTCCTTGCCGTTCGGTTCTACCGACGACGCACTGGTCAAAGTCGCCAGCGAAACCATTTCTACCGGACATTTTTACAGCCAGTTTTTTGATTTGCTGGATCGCTATCTGGACACGGTCGCTAATGCTCCAGAAATGACGGAAGAGAAAAAAGAACCCGTGCCAGCTATCGCGACTCCTGCCGCAGTACCTGCTCCCGCTGCTGCAGCACCCGAGCTGCCGCCTGCCACGGCAACTGCACAGAAAACGGACGCAGCTCCGGCAATATCACCAGCCGCTCCTGCGCCAGTGCCTGTCCCAGTGCAAGAAAAACCGCAGGAAAACACCGTCAAGAAAACTGGCGAATGACATGGCGCAAATGATGCAAGCAGACGACCTGCAAAGATTGTTGATACAAAAAATGCCTTACGGGAAGTATAAAGACCGGGTCATTGCCGATCTTCCGGGACATTATCTCGGCTGGTTCGCACGCGAAGGTTTTCCCAAGGGAGAAATAGGCCGCCTGCTGGAATTGATGTACGAAATCGACCACAATAATCTGGGTGAATTGCTGGAACCCTTACGCAACAAGCGATAATGCGCACCTTATACAGACTGAGCAAACCAACGCACGTTGGCATCACAATGCTGCCCTAAGAAAACAAAAAGCCAGGAAAAACCTGGCTTTTTGTTTTTCAGCTTGAGCACGACTTCAATAAGCGGATCGAAAACAGCGAATTATTTTGCCGTTTTATCGCTACGCTTACCGGCGGCTGTGGCTGGCAAATATTTCATAGGATCATTCACACCTTCTGCGTAAGCAACATCCATGCTGCGCTGGCGCATGCAAGAAGCGCTCAAGACCTTGGCATCCGGCGCTGCAGAATTCACGCAGACTTGCAAATCTTTAACCTTATCGAGTGGAATACCCGCCGCAGCAGCAACGGAAACGATGGCTTGCGGCTTGGCACCATTGGCAACCAGCGTATCAACGGTCGCCTGCAAATCGGCACTATTGGTCAAGGCATTAAAAATACCGTCTACCGATGTATCTACAGTCGCCGCCTGCGCCAAAGACAAGCCGCCAAGCAAAGCCAGGCCAACTACTGCGCTTCTCAAAGTTTTATTCATAAAGTCTCCTCAACGGATAGACAAACCATTTTGTCTTGAGCGCCTTATTCTAAATAAGTGCCAGGCAATTGGAAAGCTCTCTTTTTACTCAACATTTCCACATGGAAATTATCCGAAAAGACTGACCGAATTTCGTCTTCTTTCTTCAGCCAAGGCATTGAGTCGATCAATCATTTCCTGATCTTTTTGCATTGCCAGCGCTGGTGGAATGACCAGTGTCGTAATCTGTTTTAATGCTGCCGACGGCAAATCACCCAAGCGAATTTTCTCTGCACGCATCTGCTCCAGAGGATGTGTAGCCGCTTCGTACAAAATGACTTCATGATCCAGTGGATAGTCACGCCCAAGTTTTTCAACCACCAGTTGCAAATGCGCAGGTTCTGTATCGAAGCGCTTTAGTGTTAAATCTCCTGCAAGTCCAATTTGCCAAAGAATAAATAGTGCAGTCGGATCAATCACACGCTGATAAATCATGAATTGCGTTGACTCCATTGATTGCATACCGTAGCTACCAGGATCAATACCCAGATCAGCAACCAGACAATCTAAAGCCGAAATGCCTGGCTCCATATGCGCATCAAATCCCTCTTTACGCGCATCGGCAATCGCCATGTGAGAAATGCAGGCAAAAATACCAGGATGCCCATAAAACGCAGCACAAACCTT
>JAGWUK010000715.1 GCA_028868455.1 Burkholderiales bacterium
TTTTGGCAAACTTTTCACAGTGGCGCTTACGAAAAAATCCCAGATGCCTTAACCGCGTTGAAAGGAGCTTATTTACAAAACCCAAATGATGCGACGACTGCTGCGCACATCGGCTTTATGCATATGTGGCGCTTGGCTGAAAATGGAAGGTTGAGCACGCGCAGTCCCGATATTACCGATAACGCCACACTTGCCCATAAATACTTCCAGGAAGCACATGCATTGCGCCCGGATGATGCACGCTTCACAGGCTTTCTGGCTTCCTCCACATTGGCCGAGGGAGGGATACATCAAGATGAAAAGTTAACGCGTCAGGGCTATTATTTATTAAAAGAGGCGGTGGCAGCTTGGCCGGAGTTTAATCTATTTACGGCTGGCTATGTGATGAGTTCAAAACCCTTTGATAGCCCGCAGTTTAAAGAAGGCTTAGCACAGATGTGGCAAAACATGGAAGCATGTCAAGGCGCTCCAGTAGACCGTCAACGCCCAAGCTATAGACCGGTAGCAGAGAAAATCGCCGATGAGAAAACGCAACACGCTTGCGGTAATTCTTGGATAACCCCGCATAATATGGAAGGATTTTTCCTTAATATGGGTGATATGTTGGTGAAAGCTGGCGATTGGCAAACAGCAAAAAACGTTTATCGTGAGGCACAGGCACAACCCACCTATGCAAAATGGCCCTATGCCTCGATTCTTGAAAAACGCATCGAACAGGCCGAGCAAAATGTGGCGATATTCCGACAAGTTCCATCCTCTACTGACAAAATCAGTCCTCGCATGATGAATCAATCAACTTTTGCCTGTATGGCCTGCCATCAAAACTAAGCCATGACTTGAAGTGATATTGCTCTTGAAATCACATCCTTGCCCCCCATCTGCTAGAAATCAGTTATAGACGAGCAAGGAAGATTATGGAGCAATATCACGGAACGACGATTGTTGCAGTGCGACGTGGCAAACAGGTTGCTTTAGGCGGCGATGGTCAGGTGACTTTAGGTAATGTCGTAATGAAAGGCAGCGCACGCAAAGTGCGTCGTATTTATGGCGGAAAAGTGATCGTTGGCTTTGCTGGTAGTACCGCTGACGCATTTTCTTTACTTGACCGATTTGAAGCCAAACTAGAAAAACACCAAGGGCACTTAACGCGTGCCGCAGTCGAACTCGCCAAAGATTGGCGCTCTGACCGCGCCTTGCGTCGTCTCGAAGCCATGTTAATTGCGGCGGATGCAGACCAGACGCTGGTGATTACTGGAAATGGCGATGTGCTTGATCCAGAAAATGGCATTGCTGCCATCGGTTCAGGTGGTAATTTTGCGCAATCAGCGGCGACCGCATTACTTGAAAATACCGAACTTTCACCGCGCGATATTGTAGAGAAATCCTTAAAGATCGCGGGCGATATCTGTATTTATACCAATCACAATCGTGTGATTGAAACGATCGAATAAGACCCCATCAAACATAGTCATCGAAACATCTTGCCTGCTTAGTATTTTGTACTAAACCGTGCAGTGTTAGCATGTTTCGCTTTTTTGAATAGAATTGTGAGTAAAGCTATGTCAACCACCATGACACCCGCAGAAATCGTTTCAGAACTTGATCAACATATTATCGGCCAGCAGCGTGCCAAAAAAGCCGTAGCAGTTGCCTTACGCAATCGCTGGCGTCGTCAGCAGGTGGAAGAACCACTGCGTGGTGAAATCACCCCTAAGAATATTTTAATGATCGGTCCCACTGGCGTCGGTAAGACCGAGATTGCGCGTCGTTTAGCGCGTTTAGCCAATGCACCATTTATTAAAATTGAAGCGACTAAATTTACCGAAGTCGGTTATGTCGGGCGCGATGTGGATACGATTATTCGCGATTTGGCAGAAATTGCGGTGAAGCAGACGCGTGAAATCGCGATGAAACGCCAGCGCACTAAGGCCGAAGATTTAGCTGAGGATCGCATCCTCGATATCTTATTACCACCGCCACGTGATGCGGCCTATGCCACACCGGAAGAAAAAGATTCAACTACCCGTCAAGCTTTTCGCAAAAAATTGCGTGAAGGTCAGCTCGACGATAAAGAAATCGAATTAGATGTGGCCT
>JAGWUK010000716.1 GCA_028868455.1 Burkholderiales bacterium
CGTGCAACAGGTATTAATGTTTAAGCATGATTCAGCATTTCCGAAACAGCTTGCAGCAAGGCATTTGCATTGACTGGCTTCGTGAAGTGGCGTTCTGTGGCTGGCGATAGGGGGTTGGAGGTGTGCCCGTTGTCGCGATAACCCGTGCAAAGAATGATCGGCAAAGAAGGCCGCATACCGTGCAAGAAATCGGCCAGCGCGGAGCCGGTCATGCCAGGCATGGTCTGATCGCAAATCAACAGATCGAATTGCACATCTTCATTGGCAAAGGCAGTCAGTAGCTTGATGGGTTCCGTAAACAGCCTGACCTGATAGCCTTCGGCGTCCAGCAAATCGCCATACAGACGGGCAATCGCCGCCTCGTCATCCAAGATCCAGATTTTCTGACCATTGCCGTGACGAATACTGGCGTGCTCTTTTTCCAGAGGTGGCGCGACTAATTCCGGATCGGCAGGCAAGGGAAACAGCAATTGAAAAGAACTGCCCTGACCGGGACGAGAGTCGACCACAATATGGCCATGGGAACGCCGCAATATTCCTTGCACCATCGATAAACCCAGCCCTGTGCCTTTTCCGACTTCTTTCGTCGTGAAGAAAGGGTCGAACAGGCGCGACAGATGTTCCGGCGCGACGCCACATCCATCATCGACGATTTCCAGCGACAGGAAAGGTCCAGAAAGACGTTGCTGGCTGGCTGCGCAGATTTTCCCGTGGATTTCCAGCACGCGCAGACGGACATCAATGGTTCCATGCACATGAATGGCGTCGCGCGCGTTGATGATGAGATTTAACAGCATCTGGCTCAGCTCGCCAGCATCCATGCAGATGCATTGCTCAGTTTCAAGATGGCAGCTCAATTGAATACTGGAAGGCAAGGATGGCAAGATCATTGCCACAACTTCCTGAACCACGGCTGCTGGTGAAATACGGTCAACGCTGGCGCTGGGCTGGGTACGGGCGAATGTCAGCATTTTGGCAATCAGGTCGCGGGCACGTTCGCTGGCCGTGATGACCTCTTTCAGATAAGCGGCCAGCTTGCTTTGCTTGTCTGGCACATAACGCGTCAGCGCGAGTTGCGAATAGCCGAGGATAGCGGCAAGGATATTGTTGAAATCGTGCGCAATGCCGCCAGTCAATTGTCCCAGCGCCTGCATTTTCTGCGATTGCTGCAATTGTCGCTCCAGATCCTGTTTGATCGCGCTGGCCTGTACATACTCGGATTTATCGCGAATGAAAATATAAAAATGGCGGGATTCCGGATCGTACGTCGCGGAGATTTCCACGGTCAGCGTTTGCCCCTGTTTGTGACGATGGCGCGTTTCAAACTGTGCGCGTTCTTGTAAAACTATGTCGTTGAGTTTTTTACTGATGGCCTCGGAGCTCATATCCGCATCGAGCTGCGCGATATGCATATGCAACAATTCTTCGCTCGTGTAGCCGGACATTTTGACGTAGGCATCGTTGACTTCAAGCAGATTTCCTTGCTGGTCGGTGATCCAGAATCCATCAATTGCGGTGTCGAGTACACGCTTATGGCGTAATTGCGCCTTGGTACTGTCGGTGACGTTTTCGCCGACCGAGACATAGCCTTCAATTTCACCGGTTTCATTCAGCAAAGGCGTCACAGTGCGATTGATGATGATGTTGTCGCCCTTGGTATCCTGGACATGAATTGCGCCACGCCAGATGTTGCCTGATTCCAGCGTGGCGCGCATGTCGTCCGCCATCCTCGCGTCCGGTGTGAAGCTTGCACTGTACAGTGAACGATTACCTTCACGTTCGGCTTCATCGACTGGCAAAATTGCACATGATGCCGGATTTCTCCAGCGCAGATTGCCCTGGAAATCGGTAACAAAAATCGGTGTTGCCGTGCATTCTATGGCCTTGGCTTGTGTGCGCAAGGTTTCATTGATTTGTTGGACGGTGCGTGAATGGGCTGCCAGTTCTTGATACGGTTTGCGGATCGTGACAACAAACATCGCGCGGTAAATTAAACCGTAGCTGGCAAGTTTGCAAAGGTGTCCCAGCGCATTGGCCGCATCGCTGGTGAGCTGGTAGTCAGTGAAGAAAAATTCACTGATGGCTGCAATCG
>JAGWUK010000052.1 GCA_028868455.1 Burkholderiales bacterium
CGTATCGTGCAGGCCGATCTGGGCTACAAAGCTGCAGTCACCGAACTGATACGCGGCCATAAGGTCACCATGTCAGCCTGCCCTTACTTTTTGACACCGATCATCGCCGGCGCCGCACGCGAAGCCAATTCGCATTATTTTGATCTGACTGAAGACGTGGAAAGCACACGCATCGTCAAACAACTGGCCGAAGGCGCAGATTGCGCTTTCGTTCCGCAATGCGGCCTGGCGCCGGGCTTTATCTCCATCGTCGCCAACGATGTCGCCAAACGTTTTGAAACCCTGCGCGATGTCAGCATGCGCGTGGGTGCATTGCCGACCTTCCCGAACAACGCCCTGAAATACAACCTGACCTGGAGCACCGACGGTCTGATCAATGAATATTGCAATCCTTGCGAAGCCATCGTCGATGGTCACTTGCGTGAAACGGCAGCACTCGAAGAAATCGAACATTTCTCTCTGGATGGTATCGACTACGAAGCCTTCAATACTTCCGGCGGCCTCGGCACCCTGTGCGAAAGCCTGGAAGGCAAAGTGCAAAACCTGAACTACAAAACCGTGCGCTACCCAGGTCACCGCGACATCGTCAAAATGCTGATACGCGATCTGGAACTGGGCAAACTGGAACGCCGCCCGATCTTGAAAGACGTGCTCGAAACTTCGATCCCGATGACCAAACAAGACGTGGTATTGGTTTTCGTCAGTGTCGTCGGCATGCGCGATGGCCGCCTGGAGCAAGAATCCTATGCGAAAAAAATCTACGCTCAGAAAGTCAACGGCCAATTATTATCCGCGATCCAGCTGACCACCGCTTCCGGCATCTGCGCCATGGTGGATCTGGTCGTTGAAGGCAAACTGCCGCAGCACGGACTGGTACGCCAGGAACAAACCAATCTGTCCGATTTCCTGGCAAACCGCTTCGGCAAATATTACGCCAACTAAGAAAATCGAAAACCGGATTTCCGTACACGACATACAATACGGAACTCCGGTGAACACATCATCCAAACCCCATCCGGCGACCTGCACATTCTCATCAAGAATTTTCAGGTCGCTTTAGCCTTTAGTGAGCGACACATCATGGATCACACAACAATTCAGACGCTGTTAAGCAGCCTCGGCGTTCAACTCAGCGACTATCAAGGGCAAGACATTCACAGCCATTCGCCGATCACCGGCCAGAACATGGCCAGCCTGAAAGCCGACACACCAGAACAAGTCAAAACCCGTATCGACCGTGCCCATGCGGCATACCTGCAATGGCGCACCATCCCCGCGCCACGCCGTGGCGAACTGGTGCGCTTATTCGGAGAAGAACTGCGCACACACAAACAGGCACTTGGCCAATTGGTCACACTGGAAGCAGGAAAAATCCTGCAAGAAGGTCTGGGCGAAGTACAAGAAATGATCGACATCTGCGACTTTGCAGTCGGCCTGTCGCGCCAGCTGTATGGCCTGACGATCGCGTCCGAGCGCCCTGGTCACCGGATGATGGAACAATGGCACCCGATCGGCGTCGTTGGCGTGATTTCCGCATTTAACTTCCCGGTTGCCGTCTGGGCATGGAATGCCGCGCTCGCCTTTGTTTGCGGCAACAGCGTGACATGGAAACCTTCCGAAAAAACGCCGCTGACCGCAATCGCAACCCATGCCTTATTCCAGAAAGCCGTCGCACGCTTTAACGCCAGCGGCAATGATGCGCCGGAAGGTCTGGCCGAACTGATCATCGGCGCGCGTGAAGCTGGCGCGCAAATGGTGGACGACAAACGTATTGCCTTAGTCAGTGCGACAGGCAGCACACGCATGGGACGTCAGGTCGCCGAAGCCTGCGCCAAACGACTGACACGCACCATCCTTGAATTGGGTGGCAACAACGCCATGATCGTCGCCCCTAGCGCCGATCTGGAAATGGCCGTTCGTGGCATCACATTCTCCGCAGTCGGCACAGCAGGACAACGCTGCACCACCTTGCGCCGCCTGTTCGTCCACGACAGCATTTACGATACGCTGGTACCACGTCTGAAAAAGATTTACGCCGGACTGCCGGTCGGCAA
This sequence comes from Burkholderiales bacterium, assembly GCA_028868455.1. GTDB lineage: Bacteria > Pseudomonadota > Gammaproteobacteria > Burkholderiales > Burkholderiaceae_D > Undibacterium. The sequence continues at coordinate 2,055 of JAGWUK010000052.1, forward strand.
TCCCTTAGAAAAAACCACGCTCGTCGGTCCGCTGATCGATGCCGCCTCGTTTGATGCCATGCAAAGCGCGCTGGCTGCAGCAAAATCGGAAGGCGGCCAGGTATTCGGCGGTGAACGCGCCATGGTTGCGGGATGCGAACAAGCCTATTATGTTCACCCCTGCCTCGTTGAAATGCCAACGCAAACCGCGTCCATGCATCATGAAACCTTTGCACCCATCATGTACATCGTGCGTTACAGCGATTTACAGCAAGCTATCTCCTGGAACAATGAGGTGCCACAAGGATTATCGTCATCCATCTTCACAACCGACATACGTGAAGCTGAATTATTTGTGTCCGATGTTGGCAGCGACTGCGGCATTGCCAATGTCAACATCGGCCCGTCCGGTGCTGAAATCGGCGGAGCTTTTGGCGGAGAAAAGGAAACCGGCGGCGGTCGCGAATCTGGCTCCGACGCATGGAAAGCCTATATGCGCCGCTCGACCAATACCGTTAATTACAGCAACGCACTGCCTTTAGCGCAGGGAATCAGCTTCGATATCTGATTACCAACTGAGCACCGCACAAAAACCGCCGCAGTCTGGCGGTTTTTGCGTTTTATATGCTTGAAGGCGAAATCGCGCGGACAGAACGTGGAGCAGATATCGACACTGAATGGAAAATAATACGCAGATCTCAGTGCCGCAGTCTTTTTGCATCAGTTCTATGATTTATCCCAAATCGCGATTTGCTATAAAATGCCATCCTTACGTGCAATACCCTGCCGCTATTTTTTATGAAACTCAGCATCCCGCGCGAATCCGTCGTCCAGCTTGAAGACCTGCCGAATGTCGGCAAGGCGGCCGCCAGCGATTTGCACATTCTTGGCATTACGAAACCTCAGCAACTGATAGGAAAAGACCCCTATCAGATGTATCAGGATTTGTGTGCACTGACGGCAACGCGACACGATCCCTGCGTGTGCGATGTATTTATTGCAATCGTCGATTTCATGGAGGGCGCCCCCGCCGCGCCGTGGTGGCACTACACAGCGCAGCGCAAATTACGCCTTCCTTCTAAAGCCTGAACCTCACAGGGGCATTCCTGACAAATTCACTCAAGTTTGCTATACTTGATTAAAATGCTCAACAACTCAGGGCATTTGCAGTTTTGCACTCTGAGTAACTCGCAGCACCCTGGAGCCCATACTATGCGCCTCACTACCAAAGGACGTTTTGCCGTCACGGCAATGATTGATCTGGCCTTGCGCCAGGACAAGGGTCCTGTCACGCTTGCCGGCATCAGCCAGCGGCAAGACATCTCCCTTTCCTACCTCGAACAATTATTTGGCAAACTGCGCCGGCATGAAATCGTCGAATCGGTACGTGGTCCGGGCGGCGGATACAATCTTGCCCGCAAAGCACAAAATGTGACGGTTGCCGATATCATTATTGCCGTCGACGAGCCTCTGGATGCGACACAATGCGGCGGCAAAGGCAATTGTCATGGCAGCGACGTCAGCAACGGCCTGCACTGTATGACGCATGATCTATGGGCGACGCTGAACGCCAAAATGGTCGATTATCTTGATTCGGTTTCCTTGCAGGATCTGGTCAATCAGCAAAAACAAAAAACCTCGGATAACCATGTCGTGGTCGTGCATCATGCGCACGCAAACCACACGGCTACTTGATAATTTGGAGTATTGAATGAACGCCCCTTTGGAAAAAAGCCTGCTGGACACATTAAAAGCCCCGCATTTCCCGATCTACATGGATTACTCGGCGACGACCCCCGTTGATCCGCGCGTTGCAGACAAGATGATTCCTTTCCTGCGCGCACATTACGGCAATCCTGCTTCGCGCAGCCACATGTACGGCTGGGATGCCGAAGCCGCCGTTGAAGAAGCGCGCGGCCATGTCGCCGCACTGGTCAACGCCGATCCACGTGAAATCATCTGGACATCCGGCGCAACAGAAAGCAACAACCTGGCACTGAAAGGCGCGGCGCATTTTTACCAGGCCAAAGGCAAGCACATCATCACGGTGAAGACCGAACACAAAGCCGTACTGGATACTGTGCGCGAACTGGAACGCCAGGGTTTTGAGGCAACTTACCTGCAACCGCAAGACAACGGCCTGATCACGATCGAGCAACTGAAAGAGGCAATTCGCCCGGACACGATCCTGGTTTCGGTTATGTGGGTGAACAATGAAATCGGCGTAGTACAACCAATCGCCGAAATCGGCCAGCTTTGCCGCGAAAAAGGCATCATTTTCCATTCAGATGCAGCACAAGCCACGGGTAAAGTTGCCATTGATCTGGAGAACACCAAAGTCGATCTGGTCTCATTCTCTGCCCATAAATCGTACGGACCGAAAGGCGTCGGTGCACTGTATGTACGCCGCAAACCACGCGTCCGACTGGAAGCACAAATGCATGGCGGCGGACATGAACGCGGCCTGCGCTCAGGCACGCTGGCAACACACCAGATCGCCGGTATGGGCGAAGCCTTCCGCATTGCGAAAGAAGAAATGGACAGCGAACTTGCCCATATCCGCAGCATGCGCGACCGCCTTGCAAAAGGCTTGCAGGAAATCGAAGAAACCTATGTCAATGGCGACATGGAACACCGCGTCCCGCACAATCTGAATGTCAGCTTCAATTATGTCGAAGGTGAATCGCTGATCATGGCAATCAAGGACATCGCCGTTTCATCCGGTTCTGCCTGTACCTCGGCCAGCCTAGAGCCATCATATGTCTTGCGGGCGCTGGGGCGCAGCGATGAACTGGCACACAGCTCGATTCGCTTCACGATAGGCCGCTTTACGACCGAAGAAGAAATCGACTTCACGATCAACCTGATCAAAACCAAGGTGGCCAAATTGCGCGAACTGTCGCCGCTATGGGACATGTATAAGGATGGTATCGATATTTCATCCATCCAATGGGCAGCGCACTAATCACCACCGTCAAAATTTAGGAGCATCAAAATGGCTTACTCTGAAAAAGTTCTGGATCACTACGAAAATCCACGCAATGTCGGCGCATTCGACAAAGGTGATGACACCGTCGGTACCGGCATGGTCGGCGCACCAGCCTGCGGCGACGTCATGAAACTGCAAATCAAGGTTGGTGCCGATGGCCTGATCGAGGACGCCAAGTTCAAAACCTATGGCTGCGGCTCGGCCATTGCATCATCCTCTCTGGTTACCGAATGGGTCAAAGGAAAAACGCTGGATCAGGCGCTGGAAATCAAGAACACCGCCATTGCTGAAGAGCTGGCTCTGCCACCAGTCAAGATTCACTGCTCCATCCTGGCCGAAGATGCGATCAAAGCAGCTGTGCTGGATTACAAAAACAAGCACGCCCCTGAACAAAGCGCCTGATTTTCAGCAGCACCGATTGGAAGACTTATGGCTATCACACTCACAGAAAAAGCGGCAAAACACGTGACCCGCTATATGGAACGCCGCGGCAAAGGCTTGGGCCTGCGCTTTGGTGTGCGTACGACTGGCTGTTCCGGGATGGCGTACAAACTGGAATATGTCGATGAAATCGGCGCTGATGATCAGGTATTTGAATCGCATGGTGTCAAGGTTTTCGTCGATCCGAAAAGCCTGCCTTACATTGATGGCACCGAGCTGGATTTTGCGCGCGAAGGCCTAAACGAAGGCTTCAAGTTCTATAACCCGAATGTCAAAGATGAATGCGGTTGCGGCGAAAGCTTCCGCATCTGAGGCAACGACGGCATGCAAAATCATTTTGATTTATTCCAGTTACCGCAGCGTTTTCAGCTCGATCAGGCTCGGCTCGACGCCGCCTATCGCGAAGTCCAGAATAAGGTGCATCCGGACAAATTCGTCCAGGCAAGCGACGCAGAAAAGCGGGTCGCAATGCAATGGGCGACACGCGCCAACGAGGCCTATCAAACACTGAAGAAACCGCTGAAGCGCGCTACCTACCTGTGCGAACTGCAGGGCGTTGACCTCGAAACTGAATCCAATACCAGCATGCCGCCTGCTTTTCTGATGCAGCAGATGGAATGGCGGGAAGCGTTTGACGATGCGCGCCGGACTGGCGATAGCGAAGCCATGTTGACACTGGAAAATGAACTGCGCTCGGCGCTCAGACTGAAACTGGAACAGGTAGGACAGGTGCTGGAGGCTGGCGATTTTACTGCGGCTTCGCAACACATTCGTGCCTGCATGTTTCTGGAAAAATTCATGGCAGACATCGCTGCAATGGATGAGTAATTTCGAATAACCCATGCAACGCTGACGCTGGTCACCTTGCACTTCAATGATGGATCTTCGTCCATCCTCACAACATCATGGCATTACTGCAGATTTCCGAACCCGGCATGTCCACCGCACCGCACCAGCACAGACTGGCCGTCGGCATCGATCTTGGCACCACCAATTCACTGGTCGCCACTGTCCGCAACAGTATTCCGGAAGTATTGAACGATGAAGAAGGTCGTCCGCTGCTGCCGTCCGTCGTACGCTATTTGCCCAACGGGCACGCGCATATCGGTTACAAGGCGCAGGCCGAGCAGACCAACGACCCACGCAACACGATTATCTCGGTCAAGCGCTTCATGGGACGCGGATTGCAGGACATCGCCTACACAGAAAATTTGCCCTACGATTTCCATGATGAACCCGGCATGGTGCAGATCAAAACGGTAGCAGGCATCAAGAGCCCGGTCGAAATTTCTGCACAAATTTTGGCAACCTTAAGACAGCAGGCGGAAGATGCGCTGGGTGACGATCTGGTTGGTGCGGTCATCACGGTGCCCGCTTATTTTGATGATGCCCAGCGACAAGCCACCAAAGATGCGGCCAAGCTAGCCGGGCTGAATGTCTTGCGCTTATTGAACGAACCTACTGCCGCAGCGATTGCCTATGGCCTCGACAATGCGTCGGAAGGTATTTATGCAGTCTACGATCTGGGCGGCGGCACCTTTGATATCTCCATCCTGAAAATGAGTAAGGGTGTATTTGAAGTGCTCTCCACAGGTGGCGATTCTGCGCTCGGCGGCGATGATTTTGACCACCGCCTGTTTTGCTGGATACTGCAAGAATCGAAACTGGCGCCCCTATCGGACGAAGACACACGCCTGCTGATGGTGAAAGCACGCGAGGCGAAAGAGATCCTTTCAACCAAGACATCCACCTGCATCGATGCAAAACTCGGCTCGGGCGAGAGCGTTCATTTACCGCTGAGCGCTGCGGTCTTTTCCGAAATCACACAGAACCTGGTCTTGAAAACCATGACGCCGTGCCGCAAAGCTCTACGCGATGCGAATTTATCCGTCGATGATGTAGACGGCGTCGTACTGGTTGGCGGTGCCACGCGCATGCCGCATGTACGCAAAGCCGTTGGCGAATTTTTCCAGACCACGCCGCTCGCCAATATTGACCCGGACAAAGTCGTGGCATTGGGTGCAGCAATTCAGGCCAACCTGCTGGCCGGCAACCGCGCGCCCGGCGACGACTGGCTGCTGCTGGACGTGATTCCACTCTCGTTGGGTGTGGAAACCATGGGCGGACTGGCAGAAAAAGTTATTCCGCGTAATTCCACCATCCCTTGCGCACGCGCTCAGGAATTCACAACTTTCAAAGACGGCCAGACTGCCCTGGCGATACATATTGTTCAGGGTGAACGTGAATTAGTCAGCGAATGTCGCTCACTGGCACGCTTTGAATTGCGCGGCATTCCGCCGATGGCCGCTGGCGCAGCGCGCATCCGCATTACGTATCAGGTGGACGCCGACGGATTACTGTCCGTTTCGGCACGCGAATTACGCTCCGGCGTGGAAGCTTCAATCACGGTCAAGCCTTCGTACGGGCTTGGCGACGAAGAAATTACGCGCATGTTGCAGGATTCATTTGCATCTGCAGGCACAGATATGCAAGAACGCGCACTGCGCGAAGAACGTGTCGAAGCCGAACGTATTTTGCTGGCCACCCAGTCGGCACTGACAGCGGATGCGCATTTATTGTCTGCCTCGGAAACGTCCGGCATCCAGCAATTAATGGACACGGTGCGTGCATTGTCGCAGCAGGACGATCATCAAGCCCTGCACGCTGCCGTTGAGGCTCTGGCACTTGGCACCGAAGAATTTGCCGCGCGCCGTATGGATCAGAGCGTACGCACTGCGCTGACCGGAAAAAAACTCGATGAGATCGCCTGATCAACCTTTACCGTAAGAGACTTTTATGCCCCAAATTATCATTTTGCCACACGCCGAACTCTGCCCGGATGGCGCGGTCATCGAAGCGCCGGAAGGTAAATCTCTGTGCGAAGCCCTGGTCGAAAACGATGTCGAAATTGAACATGCCTGCGAAATGTCGTGCGCCTGCACCACCTGTCACGTCGTGGTACGAGAAGGTTTTCAGTCACTCAATGAATCCAGTGAAGATGAAGAAGATTTACTGGATGCCGCCTGGGGCCTGGAAGCCACTTCACGCCTCTCCTGTCAGGTAAAACTTGGCAAGCAGGATATTACGATTGAAATTCCGCGTTACACCATCAACCACGCGCGCGAAAATCACTAAACAAACGCGGTGCCTGCGCGGCCTGCCAAAGGCGCGCATTTCAGCGATCACCAAGCATCGTCAAGGAGCCCAAGCATGAAATGGACAGACATCACACAAATCGCCGAAAGCCTGTACGACAAGTTTCCGGAAATTGATCCGCTGACGATACGCTTCACCGATTTGCACAACTGGGTTGTTGGTCTCGACGGTTTTGACGACGACCACCAGCACGGCGGCGAAAAAATTCTGGAAGCCATACAAATGGCATGGATAGACGAAGCCAGATAAACCGCGACGAATTGCAGCACAGTTTTTCATTGCAGCCCCTATCGGGAAAAGAATCATATCTTGCCGAAAAGCCAGAAACCTTTTAGTATTTTAAGTCTGCCTTTTCACCTTATGATTTATTGACTCAGGCAGAAAGTTTGTTCACGTCTGACGAGTAACGATTGCTACTGATGGGGTGCACACTCACCTCGTCCGGGCACCAACCGAGAAGTGATGCACAAGGATCCTGCAATGCGGTTTCGACACCTTTTTTCTGCCTTGCGCAGCCGTATCACACTCAGACTGGCAATTATCCTGGCGGTGGTATTTGGGTTGACTGTCCCCGCCGCAATCCTGATTCCCTACCATTTACACTCCATCGAAATTGCGGCGCGTGCGCGCAATACCGAAGATCACAACCGTCTGGTGGATATTCTGTCTGTGATTCTGAGCGAACCTCTGTGGCAAATTACGCCAGAAATCGCCAATATTTCCAGCGAAGTCGTCTATTCTGACCCGCGCGTTGCGACGATCGAAGTCATCACTTTGCCAGACCGCAAAGAGTTTATTCGCAATGATTCCCGCAAAAAACTGCAGAAAGGCCCGTTCACCAGCATGGTCAGGGAAATCAAGCATGGTGGGCAGGTCATCGGTGAAGTGCGGCTCACGATGGCCGAAGATTTATTGCGCGAGAGTCTGGCTTCGGATTTTCGCCGCTATGTCACCACCGCCTTTTTGTCATTAATACTGGCCATTATTTTCATTCTGCTGGTTCTGCAATGGCGCCTCGTCAAACCTGTGCGCATGCTGATGGATGAGTCAGACCGCCTGGCAAACGGCGAACTGAATGACCCTATCGCCTTGAACCGCGAGGACGAGTTGGGCCATTTGTCGAATAGTCTGGAAGCAACGCGCCAGGCATTGAAGCGTTCGTTCGGTGAACTCGAAATCAAGAATCAGCAATTACTGGAATATTCCGGCACGCTGGAATCCAAGGTCCGTCAGCGCACACAAGAACTCGAAAGCGTGAATCAAAACCTGGAAGCGGCACTCAACAACGTCAATTCAGCGCAAGCAGAACTGGCGCGCGTAGAACGCATGGCCGCATTGGGATCCATGGTTGCCGGCGTGGCACATGAACTGAATACACCGCTGGGCAACTGCCTGCTGGTCGCCAGCACACTCGAAGAAGAAACCAAACAGTTAGTACAATTGGTAGAAAACGGCAGAATGCGGCGATCAGACCTGACCCGTTTCACCACAACGGCAATGGATTCAACCAAACTCCTGATGCGCGGCTTACAACAGTCGGCGCATCTGGTCGGCGACTTCAAACAAGTGGCAGTTGACCAGTCCAGCGCACAAAGGCGCAAGTTTGGCTTACTGGTCATGTTGCAGGAACTCAGCGCGCTGCTGCATTCCAGCTTGCGAAAGACGCCGTACACGCTGGAACTGGATATTCCCGACGACATACAACTCGATAGTTATCCAGGCTTACTGGGGCAGGTTTTTACGAATCTGGTCAACAACGCCGTCGCACACGGCCTGGAAGGACGTAGCGAAGGCCATATGCACTGCACCGCTGAGTTACAGGGCGACCAAGTCTTAATCGTCTTTTCGGATGATGGCAAAGGCATTCCTCAGGAAATCATCAACAGAATATTCGAACCATTCTTCACCACCAAGTTCGGCCAGGGCGGCAGCGGACTGGGTCTTAGTATTACGTTCAACATCATTACTAATGTGCTGGGCGGCACCATTCATGCGTCCAGCATCATCGATGTCGGCACCCGGTTTGAATTAAAGATCCCGCTGATCGCACCCGGCGACCCGGAACCCAGTGATCCGTT
>JAGWUK010000717.1 GCA_028868455.1 Burkholderiales bacterium
ATAGGCGCACATTGGCGCATTATCAGCATAGCGATGCGTTCCGCTAAAAAGCACATAATTAATTGTAATTCAAATTTGAATTTGATGTTATGCTTCGTTTGGTGAATATTTTGCTGATCTATTTTCATGGAGCTGTATCTTGAATCCTAAAATTGTTCTTCCGGTGGCGATTGTCGCCGCCTGCGCAGCGGGCGCACTCTGGTACTGGAACACTGACGCGGGCAATGCCCATCCGGATCAATTGACGCTCTATGGCAACGTCGATATCCGCCAGGTGTCGCTGGCCTTTAATGGCAGCGAGCGCATTGCCGACATCAAGGTACGCGAAGGCGATAAAGTGCATGCTGGCGACGTGCTGGCAACGCTGGATACCAGCACCGCGACCTTGCGCCTGCAACAGGCACAGGCGCAACAGGCGATACAGGAACAGTCGCTGGCCAGATTGCAAGCCGGTAGTCGTCCGGAAGAAATTGCCCGCGCGCGCGCCAATCTGGTCGCCGCAGAAACCGATGTGGCGCTGGCCAGCAAGCAATTGCATCGCCTGAAAGAAGCCAGCGATCAAAGTAGCGGCAAAGGCGTCAGCCAGCTCGATATCGACAATGCCGCAGCGCGTCTGGATGTGGCGCAAGCGCAGGCCGAAAGCGTGCGTAAATCGACGCGGCTGGTCGAACTCGGACCGCGCAAGGAAGACATCGCGCTGGCTGAAAAACAAGTGGCACTGGCCAAGGTCGAGCAAAGCCTGATTCAGCGCCAGCTGGATGAATCCACGCTGCGCGCGCCGGTTGATGCCGAAGTGCGGGCGCGGCTATTGGAGCCCGGCGATATGGCGTCACCACAAAGACCCGTATTGACGCTGGCGATTACGCAACCGAAATGGGTGCGCGCTTATGTCGAAGAATCCCGTCTTGGCCAACTCCAGCCCGGCATGGCGGCCAGCGTCAGCACCGACAGTGCGCCTGACCAAACCATCCCGGCGAAGCTGGGCTACATTTCGTCGGTGGCGGAATTCACACCCAAGAGCGTACAGACACCGGAGCTGCGCACCAGCCTTGTGTACGAAGTGCGTTTCATGGTGCAGGACGCGCAAAACCGTCTGCGCCTCGGCATGCCGGCCACCGTGCATTTATCCTTGCAACACGACGCTGGCAAAGCGACCAAACCATGATGGCATTGCACAGCACGGCGCTGGTCAAACGCTTCACGGATAAAACCTCGAAGCGCACGCAAGTCGCTTTGAACGGGGTGTCCATCAGTGTCGCCGCCGGTTCGCTGACTGCCCTGGTCGGCCCCGATGGTGCCGGCAAGACGACGTTTTTGCGCATGGCGGCCGGGCTGATCAAACCCGATGGCGGCAGTCTGCATGTGCTCGGCATTGATGTCGCCAGCGATCCGCAGCAGGTGCAAAACCGCATCAGCTATATGCCGCAACGCTTCGGTCTGTATGAAGACCTGAGCGTGCAGGAAAATCTTGACCTGTATGCCGACCTGCACGGTGTTCCTCATGCGGAACGACAGCGCCAATATGCACGTCTGCTGGAGATGACCGATATGGCGGCCTTCACGGACAGGCTGGCCGGGCAATTATCCGGCGGCATGAAACAAAAACTGGGATTGGCCTGCACACTGGTGCGCGCGCCGGAGCTCCTGTTACTGGATGAGCCTACCGTCGGCGTCGACCCTTTGTCGCGCAAAGAATTGTGGGCCATCGTGCAGCAACTGGTGGACAGCGAAGGCTTGTCGGTCTTGCTGAGCACCGCCTATCTGGACGAAGCAGAGCGGTGCGAGCAAGTTGTGCTGATGCGCGAAGGCAGCGTACTGGCGTATGGTCATCCGCAATCGATCAGCGATCAGGCCGCAGGGCGCTGCTATGTCGCCACACCGGCGGCGGGCGTATCGGCGCGCACATTGCAATCACGTTTGCTGGACGACAGCACACATATTGTGGACGCTGTGCCTCACGCGGGCGAAGTGCATTTTATCTGCCAGACATCATTCGCCGCCGAAGCGCAGGTCAAGGCGATTCCATCGCTGGCCGGTGCGCCGCTGCACAGTGTACCGGCCAGACTGGAAGATGGCTTCATGGTG
>JAGWUK010000053.1 GCA_028868455.1 Burkholderiales bacterium
CGTTGTACACAGCCTTGACCGTCACTGGTTTGCCCGCTGCAGTCTGGATGTCGATTTTCGGCACCGGTTTGTCACGGATAAACACAGAGACCTCACGCAACGTAAATCCGAGCGGCACCAGATCGCTGCAATGATTGAGCTCCGGTGCCTTGGTGTTCACATAAAAATTCGTGTGCAGGGAATAATCCGACTGAAACGTGATGTTGGGGTCGTCCGGCGAACTGGGCGTGTAATGATACGCCGGGCCGGGCGCGGCGCAGGCAGTGCATAAGGCAGTCAGGGCCAATGCCCAATATGTGTGATTTCCGACCATGGTACTACTCCGTAAAGATCCGTAAAGCTGGCGAACGCCCGACTGTTCTGGCGTCGCGCAAATTGAAAAATTGGCTACTGTATAAGTTTATGTGCAAAATTTATAACGAAAATTCGGCGTGTTTTCAGCTTTTATGCGGTGCGCAGCAGCGACACGCACCGCCCATTGCCGGATAAATCCGCTGAATGCAGAGCAATCTGGATTCTGTCGCTGCCTTGCTTAACCTGCCCCGCTGAAGCCTGGAATATGTTTACCTGATCCGTCCGATCCCATGTCCGAAAGCTGCCAGCGGCTTTCTGTGGGATTTGTTAAGCTGACGCACTTCTTTTCAGCACAACGGGATGTTCATGCGCAGCAGCGATTTGGTTCGACTTTTTTCTTTGGCGGCAATCTGGGGCGCTTCGTTTTTATTCATGCGTGTGATCGCGCCGGTGCTGGGGCCTTTGTGGACGGCGGAGATTCGCGTCACGCTGGCGGGTGTGGCTTTGCTGATACTGATGCTCGTCACGCAGCGCAGCATGCAAGTGCGTACGCAATGGCGGGCGTATCTGATATTGGGCGCGGTGAATTCGGCCTTACCATTTGCCTTGTATTCGTATGCAGCACTGAGTTTGCCGGCTGGTTATTCGGCGATTGTGAACGCCACCAGTCCTTTGTGGGGTGCGCTGATGGGGGCCTTTTTCCTGGGTGAGCAATTGACGGCGCGCAAAATGCTGGGCATGGCCATCGGCGTGATTGGCGTGGCGTTTCTGGTGCGGCTGGGGCCGGTGCAATTCAGCACGCAGATACTGCTGGCGGTATTGGCATGTGTCGGCGCGACGATTTGTTATGCGATAGCCGGCATTTATTCCAAGAAAAAATCGACCGGCATCGCGCCGATGCAAATGGCCACGGGCTCGCAATGCGGCGCAGCGATTGTCTTGTTGCCGTTTTTGCCGCTGGCACCGGTACAGGGCGAAGTCACGATGACGATCGCCGTTACGGCTGCGGCTCTGGCTCTGCTGTGCAGCGCCGTGGCTTACATCATTTATTTCCGGCTGATGAGCGATCTGGGGCCGACCAAGGCGCTGACGGTGACGTTTTTGATTCCGCTGTTTGCCTTGCTGTGGGGATTTTTATTTCTGCACGAAACGATCACGCTGAGCACCTTGATCGGTTGCGCTGGCGTCGTCATGGCGACCTGGCTGGTGGTTTATCAGCCGCGTCGGTAAATGGATAATGAGGGGGAGTATATTTTGATGCCGCAATCAGTGCGCGCGCAGTGAGCCGTTTTTAAGGCATACTGCTACCCAGTATGAAAAACCTCCCGATCTTGCGAGACGGGAGGTTTTTTTTCTGACCGGATGTTTCAATGCGACGCGGGCTGATCCAGTGAAGGCAAGACGCGGACATGCAGCGAACTCGCTTGCGTGCTGCTGCGGTACACGCGCTGATTGGCTTTGACGAAATCGCTGTCTTTTGCCGCAAAGATATTCGGCACGAATGTCTGTGGATTGCGGTCGATGAAAGGGAACCAGCTCGACTGCACCTGCACCATGATGCGGTGACCGCGCTGGAAGGTGTGGAACACATCATTGATGGCGAATTTCACCTTGCTGACCTGATTCGGCACAAAAGCTTTCGGTGCGTCGAACCCATCGCGAAAGCGCGCGCGGAAAGGCTCGCCGCGCACCAGGGTTTGCTGGTTGCCACGGTTGATCTGGCCTGCTTCAATTTCCATATCGGGCGGATTGACGTCAATTAATTTGACCACAAAGTCGGCATCGGTACCGCTGGTGCTGACAAACAGGTCGGCGACCAAGGGTCCGGCCAGCGTGACATCGTGCTCCAGCACATCACTTTGCCAGCTCAATACGTCCGGCCGGCGCGAGGCAAAACGCTGATCGGCGGCGACATAATTTTTACTCCACGCGGTAGCGATCTCGGTGGTGTACGGCACCGGTTTGGCGGGGTCGCTGATGTACTCGTCAAATTGCGTGCCGGTCCCGGTCGGCGGCGTAAAACTCAATTTGCCGTTGGCATGAAAATACAAGGCTTTCTCTTCGCTGGCTTTGGGCGGCCAGACGTCGAAACCACGCCAGCGATTGGCGCCGGTTTCAAACATCCAGGCTTTTGGCAAGCTCAGTTTGCCTTCGCCTTTCAGATAATGCTTAAAGAACGCCAGTTCCAGCGGTTGATAGCTGAGTGCAGTCTTGAAACCGAAGTCCGCATCGCCAATCGTTTGTCCTTCGGTGCGCGTCCAGCCGCCATGTGTCCACGGCCCGACGATCAGCGAGTTTTGAATGCCGGGATTCTGTTTTTCTATCGCCTGATACGTGTGTAGCGGGCCATACAAATCTTCGGTGTCGTACCAGCCGCCCACGGTCAGCACCGCCGCCTTGATGTTTTTCAGGTGCGGCAGGATGTTGCGGCTTTGCCAGAAGCTGTCGTAATTCGGATGCGCCGCGACCTCGTTCCAGAATGGAATGGCATTTTTAAAATAACGTGGATTAATGTTCGACAAGGCACCCAGATCGAGGAAGAACTGGTATCCGTCCGGTGTGCCGAATTCAAAATCCTTCCATTTGCGCTGGTCGGTCGGCGCCGGACGCGGCACGCCGAATGTCGAAAAAAAACCGAACATCAATTGCAGGTTGAGGGCGCCATTTCTGTGCATATCGTCGCCACGAAACCAGTCGGCAATCGGTGCTTGCGGCGAGACAGCTTTCAGAGCCGGGTGCGAATCGATGGCTCCGGCCGACGTGTAAAAGCCGGGGTAGGAAATGCCCCATTGACCGACCCTGCCGTTTTGGTTGGGCACATGCTTGATCAGCCAGTCTATGGTGTCGTAGGTATCGCTGCTTTCGTCGATATCGGCATTGGATTTTTTCTGGTCCAGATGCGGACGCATGTTGACGAATTCGCCTTCCGACATGTTCGCGCCACGAACGTCCTGAAACGCAAAAATAAAGCCTTCCTTTTCATACTCCGCTGTTGGTCCCAGCGCAGTTTTGTAATGCTCCGCCCCATATGGCCGCACCGAATACGGCGTGCGCATCAGCAGGATAGGATAGGTTTTGCTGGCGCTCGCATCGTTGGGAATATACACGGCGGTGAACAGCAATTTGCCATCGCGTGCCGGTATCCGGTATTCAAATTTGGTGTAATGCGCGCGGATGTAGTCAGCGCGCTGCTTGTGCTGCGCGCTGTGATTTTCCGTTGCGGCAGCGTTGTGCATTTCGCTGATGTTGCTGGCCGTCGCCAGTGGTGCCGCCGAGATAGCAAGGGCGGCTGCCAGAATGAGACCGATGCACTTGGCTTGCAACGCAGGAGTTTTTTTCATATTGATCGGAGGCAAAAAATGGGCAAGCCCAGACCTTACATTTATTGCCAAACGTTTGCTATGCCGATTTCTTTGCGTACAGGACAGCCTGAAAAGCAATTGCAGCGAGGCACCGTGGTGAAGTCGGCAGGCTGCGGCAGACGAGAAGTCATCACGCCGCTGCGCCACATTGGCATCTACCCCTGTTGGGGCCAATGTGGCACTGTGCATCATTCGTCTTCGGGATGATATTCGGGGAGCGGCGGTTCGGTTTGTTCGATCTGATTACGACCCTTGGCCTTGGCATCCTGCATCGCATTGCCGGCGCGTTGCAACATGATCTCGGCTGTATCTTTGTGCGCATTGGTGGTGATGCCGGTCGAAAAGCTGATTTGCAGGCCGGGCGCCACGCTGTTCCAGTCTACTTGCGCAACCCTGCTTTTCAGGCGGGCGATGGCTTTCAGACTTTGATCCAGCCAGGTGGTCGGCATGACGATCGCAAATTCATTGGCCGCAACGCGTCCGAAAGAATCCAGCGTGCGCAGCATATTCAGCGCTTCTTTCGATACCTGTTGCAACACCTGCCGCGCGACTGCCTGACCGTGTTGCTCCAGTATCTGCTCAAGATCGTCCACGCTGATGACCGCAAATGAAAAGGTATGTCCGGTGCGGAAAGAACGCGCCAGTTCGCCTTCTAACATGCTGATCAGCGTGCGCCGGTTCAGTGCGCCAGTCAGATGATCGGTTTGCGACATACTTTCGAGCTGATACAACACGGTTTCCAGCGTCGGCAACAAATTTTCCTGCTGTCCTTCTTCCTTGATTTGCCGGATTAACTGGCTCAGCTGCTGTCTGGCATTCAATAATGGCTGATTGAAATCTGCGGGCATGTCCTCTCCGGGAAGTGATGCGACGGTATTTGGGGATAGGCAAACGCGGGCGGTCAGCGACGTCCTGCTGGCCTGGCGCTACAATGCGACTTTACCATTGTGCCGCCAAAACGCTTTTCAGCATGTTGTTTACCGATCAGCTTTCTCCTTGTCAACAGATTATATGCAGTTTATTCCCGGGCATGAATTTGTGGATCAAGCGCGACGATTTGCTGCATCCTCTGGTGTCGGGCAATAAATTCCGCAAACTCAAATATCCTCTGCTCGCCCTGCGCGGCCAGCAGCCACATCTGGTCACCATGGGCGGCCCCTGGTCGAATCATCTGCACGCCCTGGCACATGCCGCAGCATTGCATGGTTACGCTGCGACCGCGCTGGTTCGCGGCCATGTCGGCATGCACAGCGCGACGCTGGATGATTGCCGCCAGTCAGGGATGCAGGTGCATTTCGTAACGCATGAAGCGTATCGTCTTTTGCGCGACGATCCATTGCAATGGCGTCAACATATTGCACAACTAACGGAACAGCACGTGTGGTTGCCGGAAGGCGGCAGCGCACCGGAAGCGCTGCACGGCGTCGCAGAAATTGTCAGGGAATTGCCATTAACTCCTGATATCATCGCAGTTGCCTGTGGAACTGGCGCGACGCTGGCTGGTTTGCTGGCCGGTCTGCGTGGGCAAGCCCAGGTGATCGGCGTGGCTGCTTTTAAAAATGCCGGATATTTGCATCAAGAAATTGCCCGCCTGTTGCAACAAGCTGACTATCCAGCGTATGACAATTATCAGTTGCTGACTGAACATCATCATGGCGGCTATGCCAAGACCAGTCCTGCTCTGGCGCGGTTTTGCCAGCAATTTACAGACGAAACTGGCATCCCGCTGGAACCGGTCTACACTGGAAAAATGCTGTTTGCACTGAGCCAGTTGTGGTTCGCAGGAGCGATCCCGCGACAGGCGCGCGTGGTAGCGATTCATACCGGAGGCTTGCAAGGTGCACGAGGATTTACAAAAACGGCCGGCGCGGAACTGGCCCATTTTCAGAAGTCGGAAGAATAATGAAGTCGAGAAACATGCAGCAGTTTTTTTCAGGCCGGTTCTCAGGTGCGTGCCTGGCCGTAGCGATGTTATTTGCATCACCCGGACTGGCACAGGCACAACAGCCTATCCGCTTCGCCGTGTTTGAAAACCTCGATTATCCCTTGCATGTGTTCGACAAGACCCGGCACCTGACCGGCGGTTTGCTGAAAGACTTTACCGATCAGATCGCTAAAAATATGAATGCGTCACCGAGTTATATGGCGTATTCGCGGCGCAGGATTGAGGCCGTTGTGATTAACGGCGACGCCGATATGGTCTGCTATTTCAGTCCGAAATGGGCAGATAAACCGGACGAACTGGCCTGGTCCATCGCTGCTTTGCCGCAAATAGAGCGTGTCGTGGTTCTGGCAGACAAGACGTTACCGGAGGCTTTCCCGCAACAATTGATCGGCAAAAAAGTCGCTGTACAGATCGGTTACCACTATCCGCAAATTGCCACGCAATTTGAAAACGGGCAGATCAAACGCATGGATCAGACCGATGTGCCGGGGATGTTTCGCATGCTTGACCTTGGCGGTGCCGATGCCTTGATTACTTCCGAGAGCGAAATCGAAGGCTATTTAAAAAACTTCCCGGAAAAACGGCACACTTACAAAGTCTCAAAAAACACCTTTTCTATCGTACAGACGCAATGCGCTTTGTCGCGCAAATCGGCATGGAAAATTGAGCAGGTCAATCACGCCATCCGCCGCATGCAAGAAAGCGGTGAAATCCAGCACATGATGCGTGAATACGGCATGTCTGACCGATAACCGGCTCACTGCGGTTGCGCAGGGCACAGATTTCAGGACGCCAGAGCGCGTTTTGTCGTCGAAGAAAGCGTCCACGACAAGCGGGCCGGTTTTCCTTTCAAGGCATCGCGCACACCGCTTAACACATGGATGGCGTCGTCACTTGAGCTGACTGTAATTTCGTTGGTCACGACACGCCAGCTGGTGTTGGTGATGCCGTCTTTTTGTTCCGTCCAGGTTTCGGTCGTCATCGCGCTCAGATGCTGGGCATTCAAGGCACGATTAAAGCTGTCGAACGCGTCTTTGCTTTCTGTTTCCATCGTGATCGAAAACCGCGCATCGCTCTTGATCGACGCCATCGTTTCCTTGACATCGCGGGCGGAATTGTCAGGCGCGTTGTCGCTGCAGCCAGTCAGGATGACAAGCGCAGACAGTAACAGTGCACTGGCGATCACTGATCCTGCTTGCTTGAACTGTAGGCGCATATCTGTCTGTAAAACACTGGGTTCGCCAGTCGTTTATTGAAAGAAAAGAAATATATTATATGAATGCAGGGGAATGGTGTAATTAATACATGCATAAAAATAAATTTCATGGGTAGAACGACACACTTTTAAGCCGAATCAGGATGTTCGCCACGAATAGCGTAGTTTCATCATGTTCCGGTCGGTGGAAATCCCCCCTTGTGCTGACGACGAGAGTAAACTACGCCCCAAATCTTGTCGCATCCTGCGATACGAGCGAACGAGCGAGCATCGCCATGTCAGAAAACACCACCCCCGTTACTTTTGCCGATTTGCAACTGAGCGCGCCTTTACTGCGCGCCTTGCAAGATGTCGGTTATGAAACTCCGTCGCCGATTCAGGCGGCGACGATCCCTTACCTGCTGGATAACCGCGACGTGCTTGGACAGGCACAAACCGGTACCGGTAAAACAGCGTCATTTGCGTTGCCGATTTTGTCGCGTATCGACATACGCCAGACTGCGCCGCAAGCCTTGGTATTGGCACCGACACGTGAACTGGCGATTCAGGTCGCCGAAGCGTTTCAGACGTATGCGCGGCATATCCCCGGTTTTCATGTGTTGCCGATTTATGGCGGTCAGAGCTATGGCCCGCAATTATCGGCACTGCGCCGCGGCGTGCATGTTGTTGTCGGCACACCGGGTCGCGTGATTGATCACCTCGATAAAGGTTCGCTGGATTTATCGGCGCTGAAAACTCTGGTACTCGACGAAGCCGACGAAATGCTGCGCATGGGCTTTATTGATGACGTCGAACGGATCTTGCAAGAAACGCCGGAAAGCCGCCAGACCGCCTTGTTCTCGGCGACCATGCCGTCTGCGATCAAACGCATTGCGCAAACCTATCTGAACAAGCCAGCCGAAGTCACGATTGCTGCGAAAACCGGCACTGCCGACAATATCCGTCAACGTTACTGGCTGGTGTCCGGCATGCACAAGCTTGATGCGTTGACGCGCATTCTGGAAGCCGAAACCTTCGACGGCATGATCATCTTTGCACGTACCAAGCTCGGTACCGAAGAACTGGCAGCCAAGCTTGATGCGCGCGGATTCTCGGTTGCAGCGATCAATGGCGACATCAACCAGCAGCAGCGCGAGCGCACGATACAACAACTGAAAGACGGCAAAATCGACATTCTGGTTGCCACCGACGTGGCCGCACGCGGGCTGGATGTCGAGCGCATCAGCCATGTGATCAACTACGACGTGCCATACGATCCGGAAAGTTATACCCATCGCATTGGTCGTACTGGCCGCGCTGGCCGCAGCGGTGAGGCGATTTTGTTCATCACGCCGCGTGAAAAAAATCTGTTGAAAGCCATCGAACGCGCTACGCGTCAGCCGGTCTCGCCACTGGAGTTGCCAACCATACAGACGGTCAATAATGTCCGTATCGCCCGTTTCAAGGATCAGATTTCAACGACTCTGGCTGAAGGCGGACTGGAAGAATTTGCTTCACTGATCGAATCCTACGAGCAGGAACACAATGTCCCGGCGCTGGAAATTGCTGCGGCACTGGCCAAAATGGCGCGCGGTGACGAGCCTTTATTGCTCGACAAAAATCGCCGTGAAACCAAGACCGACGACAGCTGGCGCGACGAACGTCCTGCCCGCGGCGAACGCAGCGAACGCCCTGCGCGTGACCGCGGCGACCGATTCGAGCGTGAAGAACGCACACCGCGCCGCGAACACAGTCCGCGCGTGGCAGAGCCCGGCATGCAGACTTATCGTATCGCGGTTGGTCATGAGCACGGCGTCAAGCCTGGCAATATCGTCGGCGCGATTGCCAATGAAGCGAATATCGAATCGAAATTCATTGGCCGTATCGACATTTACGATGACTACACCATTCTCGACCTGCCAGACGATCTGCCGGCCGATATGCTCGATCATCTGAAATCGGTGCGCGTGGCTGGTCAGACTTTGCGTATCAGTGCTGAAAAAGCTGGCGCGACGAGTTCTGCGCCTGTACGTGCGCCGCGCGCTGAAACGCGTCCTGAGCGCGCTGAGCGCACACCGCGGATTACCGATGCAGCGCCTGGCAGCAAGCTGAATCAGGTCGTCGATCGCGCCTTTAGCGCCAAGGATGAAGGCGAACGTCCGGCCAAACCCAAGAAAGACAAGGTCAAAGTCAGCGTGCCGATGCAAACTTATCGTATCGAAGTGGGTAAATCCGATGCCGTGACGCCAGCCAATATCGTTGGTGCGATTGCGAATGAAGCCGGGCTGGAAGCAAAATACATCGGTCGCATTGAAATTTTCGACAGCTACAGCACACTGGATTTACCGGACGGGATGCCGAAGGAATTGCTGCAACAGTTGAAGGGTGTCTGGGTTGCTGGCAAACAAATCCAGATCAGCGCGGTCGGCCCTTCGAGCGGGGGAATTGCGGCAGATTTTCCGGCAGGACAAAAACGCAGTGGCGGCGATCGTCGCGTTGCTGAAAAATCTGTCGGCAAGCCAGGCATGAAATCAGGCAAGCCTGCCGAACGGCGTCCTTCGAAATTCGACAAGAACAGTGGTACCTCGCGTAGCAAATCCGCTAAATAAATTAGCACATCATTTTTCGATCGCCATCTGCAGCCATCTGCAGTCGTCAAAACTGAAAAAACGCCATTCGGCTTCATGTCAGAGTGGCGTTTTTTTCGTCTCAGAAATCGTCTTACGCTGCCTGCGTATCGAAACCCAGTTCTTCGCTGCGACGTACTTGTGCAATGCGCGGCAATATTGTGGTGATGCTGAACTGATGCATCTCGTTGTTAAAGCTGCTGCAGACATCTTCTGCGATCACCACGCGGTAGCCGAATTCCCAACCGAAGCGCGCTGTCGATTCGACGCCGAAATTTGTCGCCACCCCACCCAGCACGATGGTATTTATGCCGCGGCGTCGCAATTGCAGATCCATTTCGGTGCCAGTGAATGCGCCCCACTGGCGTTTGGTAATGTGCACATCGCCAGCTTGAGCCAGACCACTCACTAGTTCGCTCCATTCAGGCGGCAAGCCGCTGGCAGGGCGATTGGCGGGTTGATCAACCGGCTGCTTCAAGGCATCGGCATATTCTGCCGACCAGCCGACATTGACTAACACCACCGGCGCCGCAGCCGCGCGAAAGCGTCCGGCCAGTACGTTGGCGCGTGCGACTACCTCGTCGGCGCTATATGGTGCGATTGGCTGGCTGAGAATGCCGTTTTGCAGGTCTATCAAAATCAGGGCGGTATGACGCGGATCGAGTTGCATGAGACAGAACTCCTCGTAGGGATAAAGGCACAATGGAATGCGGGTTTGCGGCTAGCTGGGATTGGTGAGAACGGTCACCGCAGGCTGCATCCCGGCATAAAGTTGTCAGAATAGCAGAGCCTGGCTTGCCTTGCAGTGGCGCGCCAGTCAATCGTGAGATAAGCATATTTTTCTGTAAATTTGTAGTTTGACTACTTTTATGAGTTTAACCAATACTGAAAATGGCAGCGTTTTTATGGATTTCCTTGCTTAACCGGACGTGTTGAGCTCTTTATCAACAAGATTTTTTCAATGAGACACTGAGGCAAGATAAGTTTTTCAGAATTTTTATTGAAGGAATGATCTTGGTGATGTATCTTAACTACAAATCTGTGTGTTTCAGGGTGGGCAGAAAAGAAAAAACAAAAAGTGCGAATCTGCTCAAGCGAACATAGAAGCATCGCAACGATGTGCCATGTCGCAAAACAGAGGTGAGCAAGCCATTGCTGGTCCGGTTAATCAAGAGTAGTTGCAGTGAGTCGCGTCTAGCGTTGCGCCGCAGAGTAGCAATATTCTGTGGCGTTTTTTTTGTCTGTACGAATGAGGACG
>JAGWUK010000054.1 GCA_028868455.1 Burkholderiales bacterium
GCACTTCTGGCAAATCCGGTCGCGTCAGCAGGCCACGTTGCGGACGCGGATGTTTTTCTCCGATACCGTTGTAATACGAATTGAACAGGATACGAAACGCAGGATGAAATGCCCGAAAGGAAGCCTCTAATTCTTCCAGAATAAATGTCTCGAAAAACCAGGTGGTATGTGCCAGATGCCACTTGATTGGGCTGGCATCTGGCATGGATTGGGCGCAGGCATCTTCTGCTGACAGCGGCGCCGCAATTCGCAGCGATTCAGCACGCGTATGCTGCCAGCGTTCGGTCAGCGCGGGAAAGTGCATACGTTTCCTCTTTCAGTTGGCATGGGCGTATACGACGGCAAACCAGTTGTCCTTGTCAGTCCAGCTGCGCGCATTGTTAAAGCCGGCGGACTCCAGCAACGCTAAAAACGCAGGCAGCGTGTATTTGTAACTATTTTCGGTGTGAATGCGTTCGCCGCGCATGAACCGGCGATGTTCGTGCTGCCAGTGGACGGTGGTTTCAGTGATCGCTTCCAGATGCATTTCTACGCGGGAACGTTCGGCGTTAAACATGGCGAAATGCTTCCACTCCCGTATATCGAAATCGCTACCCAGCTGGCGATTAATATGCCGCAATACATTCAGATTGAATGCAGCTGTGACGCCAAGTTCATCATCATATGCTGCGTTAAGGATAGCCTGGTCTTTGATCAGGTCGATGCCGATCAGGATGCCGCCGCCATCGCACGACGAGCGCAATTTTTTCAGAAAATTACGGGCAATGTCGGGCTCGAAATTGCCGATTGAAGAACCTGGGTAAAAGAAAATGCGCTTTTCACTGCGCACTTCGTCTGGCAGGCACCAGTCTTGTGAAAAATCGATGCCGAGCGCAGTCATTTCTATATGTGGGAAACGTTGCTGAAGGCGCTGCACTGCGTCACTCAAATGATTAACAGAAATATCGATGGGAACATACTGATCAGGGTGCAACATTGGGAACAAGTGTGCTGCTTTGGCGCAATTGCCGGCACCCAGGTCGATCAGCGTGCCACCCGAACCAATGACATGCGCCATTTCTGACAGATGCTTAGTCAAAATGCTGGCTTCGGTACGTGTTGGATAGTATTCCGGTAGTACACAGATAGCTTCAAATAATACGGAGCCGACCGTGTCGTAAAAATACTTTGGTGAGGTATAGGCTTTATCGGCCAGCAAACCGGCTTCGAGTTCAAGCTGGATCACGCGATGACGCGTCTGCTCAGACGTTGGTGAAGAGACTTGGAGATTTGGCATGAAGCATCCTTTCAAAGTGGAATCGCTGACCAGGGGTCAGCTTTCTGCCTGAATGCGGTCAACCTGCGTTTCGCATTTTTCGATGCTTGATGCGTGGCTTACTTGTACGCACTTGTCACCGCAGCAGTTGTCTCAGTTGAAGTAGAAAATGTTTTCCGGCAATGTGCGCCAGAAGCGTGTTCATGTTTCCGATTGCTGTAATGCAAGCAATGATGAATGAGTTGCCAGTGTGGTTGCCTATCTTAACGTGAATCCATGACAATTGTTTGACCACGTCTTTGTGGACATGGCGACGGCAATGGCGCACATTGTTTGCACCAAACTCATAAAGCCATTGCGGTCGTTTTACTCAATGGCATTGAACTGCTTTCCAGCCAGTCCGCAATTTGTTGTACTACCCATAGTCCGTCGTCCAAAGGTAGATCGTGACCAGCCGTCGGGTGTATCGCTAAGGGACAATTCCATCGTCGCGCCAGACTTACTGAGCATTGCGGATTGACCAGATCATCTTTGGCACCGGCGAGTAAAAGCACGGGAACGTTCGGCATGGACGCCGGCGCGCGGTAGCTGAATGCCGCCAGCAACTGACGCAGGATATTGGCACGGGAGACCGGGCAGTCTTGTGCGTAGGTCGTCCAGTCATGCAAAAGTTGCCCTGCGTGCGTCGTTAATGCTTGTTTGCTGGTCAGACGCAATATCAGTTTTTCTCGCGCTGACAACGAGCCAAAGATCATGGTGTTGATTAATGCAGGATAATTGCGCGGGCGCAGCCGTTGATAGAATGGATTTAAGGGCGCCAGGCTGGTATTGATCAGTACCATGCGATCCACTTCCTGCGGATGCAGGTCGCCCCAGGCGACGGCGACCATCGCTCCCAGTGATAGCGCCAATAATCGATAGGGTGGTGATATGCATCGTTGCCGGAGTTGCTGGCGCAGGCTGTTGACCATCTCAGCAACACTGGTCGCACTGGACTGATCATGCAGGCTGCCATTGCCGGGAAAGTCCAAAACGACGATTTCGCGTGGATTGGCAAGCTGGCCAAATTGCGTTGGGAAATCGCCCCAATGGCGCGTCTCACGCATTAAACCGCGCAATAGCACCCAGGTCATGGCCGATACCAGCGCGCAACGGCGCGTTCTTGCAAGCGCAGCCGGGTCGGCCCTTTTGCCAGCCATTGCTGGTGCCCGCAGGTCGCGCGCATCAAAAAATCCAGCCAGGCCGTATGCCGGCGCAATACGCGATGCAATCGATGTTCTGCAACGGGATTAAACATGCCATGACGGGAAAATAACTGACGTGGATTTTTTTTGACCCATAGCCAGGAACCCATTTCCAGCGTGAGCGGCAAAAACGTCTGTCCCGGTGTTTGTGCCTGCAGATACAGATAATCCCAGACATCGCCATGCGTACGGTATTGCAAACTTTGCGGTTCAAACAAATACCGATGATTGGGATGGGTTTGCTCAAATAATTCTTCCAGCGACAAGATTTCGGCCAGGTGCGCAATGGGATGCACGCTATGCGCATGAGGAAACCAAACGCGATCACGAAGTCCGAAACCGGAATGGCAATCTATCGCCATACTGAAAGTGCGACTCAACAGTTCTTCTTGCACGGTGCGGCACAAAGCCTGATTCTCAATCTCCATGACCGTATCGGCAGGCCCGCGATACCAGGGCAGATGGCGGCTGATCCGATGGCCGCCGAGCAAAAACGGTACGCTGTCAATCGCTTCAACCGGGGCATTGCGCATCAGGTCGACACCATGCGGGTTGCTGCGCGTAGATAACCACATGCCACCTGGATTGATCAGTGGCATGAAGACGAGGCGCACGTCTTGCAACATCAGTTGCAGGCTTTTATCCCAGGTCAGGCGACTCAGAAGCCCGCGCAGAAAAGAGAGTAAAACCTGGGTTCCTATTCGCTCCAGTCCATGAATCCCACCAAAAAAACCGATGGCAGGTGCCGACAAATCCGGATTGCCTAAGGCAAGTTTGTAAACAGGAAAACGCTTATGTTGTACTTCTACTTCGCAGGCCGTTTGCACCTCGAGATGCGCCTGTCCCAAAGCGATTATGCGTTCCAGTTCACGTAGTTCCGGCAATGCAGGCATGACGATATGCTTGAAAGTTAACCCGTCCATTTTAGAGTAGTTCTGCGCCATTGCTGAACTGTTTGCCATTATTTTCAGCAAAATAGGGATGTCGCGTCCGTATTTTCATCTGCATATGCCCACGTATTCACGTGCCTGCTTAGGTTCTGCCGCAACACTTTTTCTGTGATTCCGTACGATGTTTTTTTCTTGTCTGGCCCGGCAGTTGAACGGTATTTTTGACTGCGGATTACCACTGCCACATGCTCCCTTTCGCCGTAGATTCTGGATAAAATGCCCTGCACTCTGCGGATGGCGCCGCATTGACAGGTACTTTTTAATTTTTCATCAGGGAAAAACATCATGGCAATGGACGTAATTGATTATCAGATTTTCGGCGACGACATGCAGTTCGTCGAAGTTGAACTGGATCCAAATGAAGCAGTTGTTGGCGAAGCCGGCACCATGTTTTATATGGAAGATGATATCCAGATGGAGACCATCTTTGGCGACGGTTCGGCAGGTCAAAGCGGGATTTTTGGAAAATTGCTGGGTGCCGGAAAACGACTGGTGACAGGAGAATCCTTGTTTACCACGGTGTTTATGAATGGTGGACATGGCAAGCGTAAAGTGGCTTTTGGTGCTGCGTATCCCGGCAAAATTATTCCTGTTCATCTCGGTGAAATGGGCGGCACTTTGCTTTGTCAGAAAGACGCATTTTTGTGCGCGGCAAAAGGTGTTTCTCTGGGCATCGCATTTCAGAAAAAACTGGGAGCCGGTTTCTTTGGGGGCGAAGGATTCATTTTGCAAAAACTCGAAGGCGACGGACTGACTTTTATCCATGCCGGTGGTGCCATCATAGAAAAAACCTTACAACCGGGACAGACGTTGCGCGTGGATACTGGTTGCGTGGTCGCATTTACGCGCGATATCGACTTCGATATTCAGTTTGTCGGCAGCATTAAGACGGCGCTGTTCGGTGGCGAAGGGATGTTTTTCGCTACTTTACGAGGACCGGGCAAAGTCTGGCTGCAATCTTTGCCTTTGGCGCGACTGGCAAACCGGATTGTGGGCGCATCTAAAATTGGCGGCAGCAAAGGCGGGGAGCAAGGATCAGTGCTTGGCGGGCTGAGCAATCTTTTTGAAGATGAATGAGTCGGAAAGGTTTATTTTTCTAGCCATAAGGAACCTCGGGCGCGACAAATTTGTCCATCTTTTCGGGTTCCTATTTTTGCAATGCCTTCGATTTGAAAGCAAAAGATGAGTAAAAAAATCCTGGCAATATTTTGTTTGGGTGGCTTTATGGCGCTGACCGGGTGTGAGGTTGTGTACGACTCGCAACAACAGAATGCGCTCAATGAATGCGATAAATTATTGAGCTGGAATGATCGTAGCGAGTGTATCAAGCAAAGCAAGAAAAGCTACGATCAATACGAAAAGCAGCGCAAAGATCTGATCGAAAAGGGCACTGAAAAATAGGCAAATGGTGGTTGTTTATTTTTGTGCCCTGAAAATTGCCGGATGAGAAATCTGAAATGAGATATTCGCATATCGGACAAAGCGGGTGCGCAATTGAGACCGTTGAATAGTATTCGTCTACGATACCTGAGCGTTTTCTTGTATTTCGCAACACAGATGGCTTGAGGTGCGCGCACCAT
Source organism: Burkholderiales bacterium (assembly GCA_028868455.1). Lineage (GTDB taxonomy): Bacteria > Pseudomonadota > Gammaproteobacteria > Burkholderiales > Burkholderiaceae_D > Undibacterium. The sequence continues at coordinate 5,030 of JAGWUK010000054.1, forward strand.
AGTCGGCAATGAATTGGTCAAAATCACCGGTTTGATTGCGTTCAATTTCGGTTTGTTCGGCGATAGACGCCGTTGCCAGAGATTGGAAGTATTCCATCTCATCCGATGTGGGCGGGCGCATACGGAAGTCTGCCGCAATTTGATTGCTTTGTTTTAAGGCAAAAGCCGAAAACGATCCACCTTCGGCGCGTATGGCGTCTAAGACCTGTGCTGATGGAGTTTGTTGAGGATCCAGTAATTTATTGCGCTGAATTTCCAGCGATGCACTGTGGGCATCGTCACCGCGCTGGACGTCCAATAGCTCAGCGACTGGCCGTATTTTGTCGAGCAATGCCAGTCCCCATTCCTGCAAGCTGATGTCCGCCCCTTGGTGATGTAATTGCAGGCCGGGTTGGCGACCTCGTTTCACCGTACGTGCGAAATTTTCTTTGTTCTCTATGCCCTCGGCCTTATTGGTCAGTGGACTGTCATGTAAGGCACAAAACAGCAGGAACGCGTCGAGGAAGTGCCCGGTCTCCACGCTGATACCGAGTGGTTCGAAAGGATTGACATCCATGCAACGGACTTCGATGTATTGTACGCCGCGACTGCATAGTGCTTCGATGGGACGTTCTCCGCTACGGATGACGCGTTTGGGGCGAATGGTTGCATAAAACTCGTTTTCGATTTGCAGTACATTCGTATTAATCTGTATCCATTCGCCGTTTTGGCGTGTACCGATTTTTTCGTAGGCAGGATAAGGCTGACGTACCGCCAGAGACAGACTACGCATATATTCGAGCAAGGTATTGTAAGGCGGAACCAGCCCATCCTGAGCATTGTTCTGGTAGCCAAGATCGCTCATGCGCAGACTGGTTGCAAACGGCAGATACAGCGTGTCATCGGACAAGTGGTTCAACTGATGCTGCCGTCCGCGTAAGAATGGCGCGGACAAGGCCGGTGATGCGCCGAATAAATACATCAGTAGCCAGCTGTAACGATGAAAATTTCTGATCTGGGCTACATAGCTTTCTGATTGATAATGCATGGCATCGGCGGTACCGCCTTCTGCCTGTTGCAGGACTTTCCAGAGGTTTTCTGAAAGAGAATAATTGTAGTGAATGCCGGCAATACATTGCATGCTCTTGCCATAGCGCAGTGCCAAGCCCCGGCGATACACATGTTTTACCATGCCAATATGTGAGGTTCCGTACCAGGCGATAGGAATATCTTTTTCCTCCGGCAGTACGCATGGCATAGACTGATGCCAAAGGATTTCCTTCTCCAGGCTGGCGTAAGTGAAACGCTGAATCGCATCAAGTTCCTGTAAAACGGTCGCAATATCCGTTTCGGCCGGTGTGATGAACTCAAGCAAGGATTCGGAATAGTCGGTTGTGATCTGCGGGTGCGTCAGTGCCGATCCCAATGCCAATGGATGCGGCGTGACGGCAAGCGTGCCATCTGGGTTGACGCGCAAGGTTTCTCTTTCTATGCCACGTAATCCCTGGGATAACAGTGGACGATGATCGATGCTATCAAGCAAGCTAAGGCGTCTGTTTAGCAGATTACTCACGGGATAATTTCCTCACAATTCAAGTTTTGCCACAAGCGCAGTTCGCTCAAAGAACGACTTACACAAGAAAAATGTTGAGCAAGGATAGCCCAAAATTGAATCCGGGACATTTTGCCGATGAATTTGCACTAATGCGGGCGCAATTCGGCGTCGCATTGCCAATATGGTATCTTTGTGCAACATTGGCATTGCCTTTGGTGCAATAGATGTTACTTTAGAGAGAAATCGTGCATTGTTCCGGGCTGCAATGCTCGGTTGCAAGGCCGTGTTGCGGGTTTTGGGTTTGTTGGTGTCGCCCTCGTCGCCTGCGCAAGGTCAGCGCGTAATTTGGTGTAGATTTTGTTGATTTAACCATGTTGCTCTTTTCTGGCGGCCAGTCAGAAAAAAATCAGGAAAGGTCTGATGATGAAATTCGGATATACGATTATTTATGTACCAGATGTCGGCGCGTCATTGGGTTTTTTTGAGCGCGCCTTTGGTTTTCCTTGCCGCTTCTTGCACGAGTCTGAAATGTATGGTGAGTTGGAAACCGGAGAAACCACACTGGCATTTGCCGCCCATGCGATGGGCGAAATGAATTACCCCGGCGGGCATATTGCTGCACACGATTCGCCAAAGCCGCTCGGTATGGAAGTGGCATTTGTTTGTGACGATGTGCAGGCGGCTCATGCTCGTGCCTTACGTTCGGGTGCCAGCGAATTGGCTGCGCCAGCGGAAAAACCCTGGGGGCAAACGGTTTCGTATGTGCGTTGTCCCGACGGCACCCTGGTTGAACTGTGCTCGCCAATGACGGCATGAGGCAGTATTTTGACTGATGCTGGCCGAATAATTCCGTAAGGCTGGTCTCTGATCGAACTTCGCAAGGACGTGTTGAACGGAACCGGACTTGGCTGGTCTTACCCGTCACCTTCTGACACCTTTTACGAAGATTGAGCAAGCGATGAAATTATTCACGACGAAGCGGGTATTGATTACAGCAGGGCTGTTGTTAATTGTCGCGGCAGTGGCTGGTTATGTACAGAACCACCGCGACCAGTCCGGAAACGATGCGGCTCAATACCGAACGGCAGTGGTTGAGCGCGGCAACATTACACAAACTGTCACCGCCAGCGGGACGTTGAATCCCGTTGCGCTGATTAATGTTGGTTCGCAGGTTTCTGGAACCGTGGTGGAGCTGGATGCCGACTTTAATGACAGGGTAAAACGGGGACAGGTTTTACTTAAGCTTGACCCGACCATCTTTAATGCGCAGATCAAACAAAGCGAGGCCAGCCTGGCATCGGCAATGGCAACACACCGGCTGGCGCAATCGACACTGGCGCGCAACCTGAAACTGGTTGCGCAAAACTTTATTTCTCCGACATCGATTGATCAGTCCAGACGTGAAGTCGAAGTTGCTGATGCCAATATCAAACTGGCTCAGGCACAACTCGATCGGGTCCGTGCCGATTTCAACAATAGCGTGATTCGTTCCCCAATTGACGGCGTCATTATTAAACGCACCATCGATATGGGGCAAACCGTAGCGGCCTCATTTCAGACACCAAACCTGTTTCAGATTGCACGCGACCTGACGAAAATGCAAATTGATACCAGCGTCTCTGAGGCCGATGTCGGCGCTTTGAAAGATGGACAAGCAGCGCGATTTGTCGTGGATGCGTATCCGGACCGGGAATTTGACGCACGTCTGCGGCAGTTCCGGCTGGCTGCGAATGTGCAACAAAACGTCGTGACATATACCGTTGTTCTTGACGTGGACAACCAGGAAGAATTGTTGAAGCCAGGCATGACTGCGCAAGTACGCCTGGTCGTGGGAAGCCGCCAGAATGTACTGCGTATCCCCACCGCGGCCTTGCGTTATAAACCAACGGAGGAAGAATTAGCGAAAGAGGCGAAAGCACGCAGAGTCAGTGAAAAAAACGGGGACAAAAAATCAACAGACAAGTCAAATGTCACTCCGCCGGGAGAAATGGACGACGACGTAGCGTTCCGCAGCAAGAACGAAGTCACCCGATCATTCAAAATCTACAAGCTGGATGAAAAACATAAAGCCAGACCAGTGGATATCAAAATTGGTTTATCCAACTTTCGTTTTACCGAAGTGATATCCGGGGACTTGAAGGCTGGCGATAAAGTGATCACGCGTTCCATAGACAAAGCCGATGGAGCCCATTGATGAGCACCTTGCTGATTGCCATCAAACAAGTGACCAAAAGCTATTTTTCAGGCGGTATCGAGACGCAAGTCTTGCATGGAATTGATCTGCAAGTACCCCGCGGAGATTTTCTTGCGGTGATGGGACAGTCCGGGTCTGGCAAGTCGACATTGATGAACATCCTGGGTTGTCTGGATCAGGCAAGTTCCGGCGCCTATTTATTGAATGGTGTTGATACCTTGACCTTATCGCGTGCAGAATTGGCGACGATCCGTAACCGGACGATCGGTTTTGTCTTTCAAAGCTTTAACCTGATCAAACGCATGAGTGTCGTTGAAAATGTGGCTTTGCCTTTGATATACGCAGGCGTAGGACGTGAGAAGGCACATCGCAAGGCGTTAATGGAACTTGATCGTGTCGGACTCAAGGATTTGGCAAAACGTCTGCCTAATCAATTGTCCGGCGGTCAGCAACAACGCGTTGCAATTGCCCGAGCATTGGTCGCCGATCCTCCTCTGATTTTGGCGGACGAACCAACTGGCAATCTCGATACGCATACCAGCATAGAAATCATGCGATCTCTGCAGCAACTGAATGCGGAACGCAATATTACGATTTTGCTGGTGACCCACGAACCGGATATTGCCGCCTATAGCAAGCGGCTGGTTCGCTTAAAGGATGGCCGTGTCATGTACGACGGCTCTGCTATTGAAGGCTTGCAGCAATTTGCCACTGCGCACGCGGAACACGTCTTGCCCCAGGAGGCGCGATGAATTTCATGCAAATTTTTGTCGAGGCATTTCGTTCCATGAATGCCAATCGCCTGCGAACGGCATTGACGATGCTGGGGATTATCATCGGCATTACCTCAGTCGTCATGATGTTGGCGGTAGGTGACAGTGCGCGCAAGTTCATCAGCAAGCAACTGGAAGTGCTCGGCAGCAACCTGATGATCATTTCGCCGGGAGCAAACCGTACCCAGGGTGTGCGTGCGCGCATCGGCACCGCACCGTCCCTTTCGGTAGAAGACGCCCTGTCGCTCAATGAATTATCCAGCCTGAACGGTGCCGCACCGGCATTACAGGGATTTTTTCAGATCGCAGTCGGGAATGATAATTCCAATAATTCTGTACTTGGGATCACGCCCGAAATGTTTAAAGTCCGGAACTGGAAAATTGAAGATGGGAGTTATTTCAGCGAATCCGACATCCGTGGTGCAGCGCGTATGGTCATTATCGGTAAGAAAATTGCTGACCAGTTTTTCTATAAGACGGATCCGCTCGGACAATTTGTGCGCATAGACAATGTGCCTTTTCAGGTGGTCGGAATCTTGAAGGGCGAAGGCAGAATGTTTGACGGAGGCGATCTCGGTGACATGGTGCTGATCCCGATTACAACTGCCAGGGCGACGCTGATGCGCAGCCCGTTTCCGCGCAACGTGCATTATGTTGTCGTTCAGGGGAAAAGTGATAAATCGCTGAAAGATGCCGAAGAAGATATAAAAGACATGTTGCGTGACAGGCATCGCATCAAGGCGGATCAGGTCGATGATTTTCGAATAGAAAATCTGGCGTCAATTGCCGAGACCGGCGCAAAAATCAGCGCTGGTCTGGCGGCGATGCTGGGTGCGATAGGCGCAATTTCATTGATCGTTGGCGGCATCGGCATCATGAATATCATGCTGGTGTCGGTGACGGAGCGCACCAGGGAGATCGGTATCCGCATGGCCATCGGAGCAAAGCCGCGCGATGTTTTGCTGCAATTTTTGACCGAAGCCGTCGTGATTTGTCTCGTGGGTGGGATCGTCGGGATTTTGCTGGCGATGGCGGGGGCTGCGGCCATTACATCAACAGGCAAACTGGAGGTGGTCATTGGCGTGCAAGCGATGATTGTTGCATGCGGGTTTGCGAGTTTTGTAGGAATATTTTTTGGATTTTATCCAGC
>JAGWUK010000718.1 GCA_028868455.1 Burkholderiales bacterium
AAGTGATGTCATTTTGACGGACTTTTTTTGCCTGAGACCGCGCATACTGCCGATGGTGGCCGGTCTCCGGCCAAATAACGTGCACCGCTGCCCTTGTTTGCGGCGATGTCGCCGGGATTGTATAAGGCGCAGGATTTCAGCGACAGGCAACCGCAACCTATGCAAGAGTTCAGTTGATCGCGCAAGGCGGTCAAGGCATCGATGCGCTGTTGTATCAACGGTTGCCACGATGCCGACATCTTTTCCCAGTCGCGTTTGGTTGGTGTGCGCTGGTCTGGCAGTGCTGCCAGCGTTTGCTGAATGTCTTCTAATGTCAGACCGGCAGTCTGGGCGGCACGGATGAATGCCACTCTGCGTAAGACATCTCTGGCGTAGTGGCGCCGTTGCCCTTGCTGACGGATACTTTGTATGAGCTGTTTGTCTTCGTAAAACCGTAAGGTACTGGCAGCAACGCCAGCACGTTTTGACAGATCTCCTATGCTGATCAGACTTGCTTCGTTTGCGACTTTCATTTCAACTCCTGAAAATTCACCTTGACTTCAAGTTTACTTTAACTTGCATACTCGTCTGTGAATAGGATTGGCGTGAAAATTATTTCGAAAAAGCAGGTTGACGAACGCAGTAGCAATCGTACGCCAAGCAGGCAAAGCGCTGCTAAGTGCGTTTTGCATCAAGCCTGACAAATCAATTTACAGGGGAAGAGGACGATGGACAGAGTATTTTGCGGTGAAAATGTCGCCGATAGCGAAGCTGTACTAAGGCGCCTATTGGATGCCAATCAGGAATTTGCCTTGGATGGGCGAGGTACGACTAATCACTGCCCTATGGCACTCACTGCCTTGCAGAGAATGGGGGCGTCTGGTCGACGTATGCAGGCATTCTTTGAATTCTGGCGGCAAAAATATGCAAACCCGGCACTACCCGCCAGCCTGGTTATTGAGGCGGCGTCGTATGACAAGCTGCTTGGAGACAGGGAAGCGTTCTCGTCTTTGCAGCAGGTGTTTCGCCGTCGCATTGAGGAAAGCAGCGCTGAGGCTGTCATCAAAGAGGTATTGCTGACAGTCCCATTTTCACCCGCCACGACGGCATTTCATGCCTTGATCCGTCTTGCGTACGGATTGGATGCGAAACATGCCGGAGAAATCGGCGCCGGGCTGGCGGCAATGATTGTCGCCAATTTTCCTATTTCACTTGCGCAGAAACCATCGCCCAGGGCGAAGACTGTGTTTGACGGGTTTGCCGTCTTGTCTGCTGCATTGAGTGGCAGAGTTTTCGCGGGACGCATGATCACTGAAAAAATGCGCACAGTCGTGCAAGACGAAGACTTTGCACGGTGTGTACCGGCTTGTCCGGATAGTCCGGATTTTTTGTCCGATCTGGCGCAATTGGCGCTGGCCGCCTATTGGCAGAGCAAGGATTTTACGGTGTTGCACATACTGACGGTTGTACATGCCGTCAGAGTCATTGTGGATGCCGTGCCGGAACTGGACAGTGAACATTTCAGAGAACAGCTTTGGCTGGCCTTGTGTGTTGCCTACGTGTCAGTCGGCGCACCGGCGTTGCAGGATTTAGCCACTTGCGAACAGGCGCTGGAAGTACGCGTTGCGCAGTTGCTTCCGTGGTCAGATTTGTTTGCATTGGCGACGATGCTCAATGATGATCACGCAATCAAACTGACTTATTCCTGCTATCGCGAAAACATGTTGCGGCCATCCATTTTGTATCAACTTTCAGCACTGGACAGTATCAACAAAGCCTATCGAAGCCAGTCAGGAAAATCGGCATGAATGCAGGCCCATTGCCTCGTCCTCAACTTATACCGACGATGGATCCGCTACGCGATAGGCGTTTCGGCCATGTTGCTTGACCTGGTACATTGCGCCGTCCGCCTGACGTAACAGACGATCAACATCAAAAGCCTGTGGGCCGGAACTGCTGATGCCGATACTGGCTCCGATGTGAACGGTGACACGTTCATTGATGATCAGGGGGGCGGTGGCTTGTGCAATGATTTTCGTCGCAATGGCCTCTGCCTTGTCCTGATGCGTCAGATCCTTGAGTAAAACGATGAATTCATCGC
>JAGWUK010000719.1 GCA_028868455.1 Burkholderiales bacterium
AGCACCTCCCACGATGGCGTGCTAAATCCGATATCCAGGCGTGATCGCTCTATGCCATAGCGCATGAAACGCTCTGCCATTTCCTCCTGCACCTGCACGTCTTTAAAGTCGCCGCTATTGATCATCAGGCGTGAATTGGGCATCGCATCCAGAATCGTCGCCCACAATTTAATTACTTTATGATTGATACGGGTCGAGCGCGACAAACAGCCAAACGTGACGATGCCGGTTTGTGCCGCAGGCGACTCAGACAAGATCGCACGACGCGTATCTGGCCGGTAAACATAGGCCGGCCCATCGAGACAAAAGATTTTTTCCGAAAATAAATGATCGCACCCTGGCGGAGCACACGCCTTATCTGTCAGGTAATAATCAATTGCACTGAGGCCGGTGGTGTAACCGTATTCCAGCCAATGCAACGATACCGGCGCTGGCTTTCTGGCAAAAACCGGTAACCGATTATTATTGGTATGACCCGCCAGATCGATCAGGATATCAATCCCGTCGGCACGGATACGATCAGCGTGCTGCTGGTCCGTCATTTCCCGGGTTGGTATCCAGTGATCCACCAGTGTCTTGTAGTATTCCGTCGTTTCATCTTCAAACGGCATGCCGGCGTAGGCATAAATTTCAAACGCACTTCTGTCGTGATGCTCCAGCAACGGTATCAAGAAATACTTACAGACCTGATTATAGAAAACCGGCCCCACATAGCCAATTTTCAACTTCTTGCCCGGAATGCGCGCATTGTCAAATGGCTTCCATACCGTTTTGTGCTGCACGCCAAAGCGCACATCAAATTCATGATAAGCACCGTAAATCACTTCTGGTGTCAGATCAGGATGGTAATTCAGGCAAAACAATAAATTGGTGTAAATCCGTCGATTAAATGAAGAATCGCTATCCTGCCGGAACGACAGCGCCCGCACATACGCTTCAATTGCTGCATCAAGGTGGTTTCCTTCACGCAAGGCATCACCAAAGCCGCCCCAGAATTCCGGGATCTGCTCACACTTTGCCATCGCAGCCTGGCTGCAATCAATCGCGTCTTGCACCTGACCATTCTGGCGTAACGCATCGATCAGATTGGGATACACCTGCACCAGATCCGGTTGCAGTTCCAGCGCTTTGTGATAATTCTCGATAGCCACGGCAGGCTGCGAGTTTTCCCGATAAGCCAGTCCCAGATTGTTATACAGATAGGCAAGCTTCGGATCAATGGCAATGGCTTTGGAGATGCTGGCGATGGCTTCTTTCGTGTTGCCAATGAATCGCAGGGCATTTCCCAGATTATTGTGCGCCACCACCAAGTTGGGAGATAAGGTCGTCGCCTTCGTCAAAATTGGGACAGCCTCGCCGCAACGCTCCAGCGAAATCAAGGCATTACCAAGATTGCACAAGACATGCGCATTATTGGGTAACAAAGCAACGGCCTTTAACAGTGCAGCATGCGCTTCCGGAAATTTTTGTTGCTCCAGCAAACTGACGCCCAGATAATCCCAGGCAATACCATCTTTAGGCATGAATTTGGTTAACCACGCACTGGCGCTTTCCATCTGCGGAAATTGTCTGGCCAGAAGGTACTTATTCAAAATATCGTAATAAGCTTGCTTGTTAACAGGCATATTCGAAGAACTGGAATAGGCATTCTGCAAGTACTTCAACGCTTCGTCGTATTGTCCCGCGTCAAAATGAATTTGCGCCAGAAAGTAATTGGCGTCCTGATTCAAAGGGAAATGCTGCAATATCCTGAGACTGGTGGCTGTCGCCTTATCGACTTTGCCGGACTTATAAAAAGCTTTCGCTTCACGCAATGCATCTCTGGGATTAAAACCTGCTTTACTCATAGCATTCTCTTTATATATAGGACAGAGGCGTTACCGCTCCGCCCCTGGCCCAATGCCATTCAATCAATGGCTAACGGAAATCAGTACCTACACGCAAACATGCATCTTGTTTATAGGGCTTACGCAAAATCACTCCGGCAAGGTATGGCGACGAAGGCAGTTACAACGTCCGACCAGGAACAACAACGTCGCCGGGGCAGTTTTGCGTAAATTCTATTTACTTGAGTCCTGA
>JAGWUK010000055.1 GCA_028868455.1 Burkholderiales bacterium
GGTAAATGCAAACCTGTCTGTGCAACCCATGTGCCGCGTGCCAATTTACTGTATTCACCAAGAAATAAAATTCTCGCGACGTCGTTGCTGGTCGAGGCGTTTTTGTATGAAGAGCAAACGCGGCGCGGCGTCTCCATCAAGCACTGGGAAGAGTTTGAGGATGTCGCCGACCATTGCACGGTATGCCATAAATGCGTTACGCCTTGCCCGGTTGATATCGATTTTGGCGATGTGTCGATGAACATGCGCAATCTGTTGCGCAAGATGGATAAAAAGTCTTTCAATCCTGGTACAGCATCGGCGATGTTCTTTTTGAATGCAAAAGATCCGGCGACGATCAAGGCTGCCCGAAAAGTGATTTTTGGCTGGGGTGTGGCCGCTCAACGCTTCGGTAATACGGTCTTGCACAAAATCGCTAAAAAACAAACCAAGGCGCCTCCGGCATCGCTGGGGAAACCGGCAATGAAAGAGCAGGTGATTCATTTCATTAACAAAAAAATGCCGGGTAATTTGCCGAAAAAAACCGCGCGCGCTTTGTTGGATATTGAAGACGACAAAATCGTGCCGATTATTCGCGACCCCAAGACAACCACGGCGGATACGGAAGCCGTATTCTATTTCCCGGGTTGTGGTTCTGAACGATTGTTTTCGCAGGTTGGACTGGCGACGCAAGCCATGTTATGGAATGTCGGCGTTCAGACCGTATTGCCGCCCGGCTATCTGTGCTGCGGTTATCCGCAACGTAGCGCAGGACAATATGATAAAGCTGAAAAAATGATCACCGATAATCGCGTGTTATTTCATCGTATGGCCAATACTTTGAATTACCTCGATATCAAAACGGTTGTCGTTTCATGCGGCACTTGCTACGACCAATTGGCGACTTACCAGTTCGATAAAATTTTCCCGGGTTGCCGCATTATCGATATTCACGAATATCTGCTGGAAAAAGGCCTCAAGCTTGAAGGCGTGAATGGCACGCGGTATATGTACCACGACCCTTGCCATACACCGATGAAATTGCAGGACCCGCTGAAAACCGTGAATGCGCTGATTACCACGGTCGATAACGTCAAAATCGAAAAGAGCGAGCGTTGCTGCGGCGAAGCCGGTACTTTGGCAGTTTCGCGCCCTGATATTTCCACGCAGATCCGGTTCCGGAAAGAAGAAGAAATGCACAAGGGCGCGGATAAATTACGCGCAGACGGTTTTAGCGGCGATGTCAAGATTCTGACTTCGTGCCCGGCTTGCCTGCAGGGACTTACACGATATAACGAGGACAGCAATACGACAGCGGATTACATCGTGATTGAAATGGCCAAGCACGTCTTGGGCGAAAACTGGCTGCCGGAATACGTTGCCCGTGCCAATAATGGCGGCATAGAACGGGTCTTGGTATGAGTACGGACGCAATACAGTGCGAATTGTGCCATCCGCAAAACGAGGATCTCGTTTTTGCCAATGCGCAATGGCGAGTGATTTTGGTTGATGACGCAAATTATCCCGGGTTTTGTCGCGTGATCTGGAATGACCATGTTCGTGAAATGACCGACCTTGATGAGGTCAGTCGCAATGAGCTAATGCAAGCTGTCTGGAACGTCGAGGCAGTTATACGTGACGTTTTGCAGCCACACAAAATCAATCTGGCCAGCCTGGGCAATATGGTGGCACATCTGCATTGGCACCTGATCCCGCGGTATACCGATGACCGCCATTTTCCTCAACCGATCTGGGCAGCCGCACAACCGCACACGCAGGTCAACGAGCGCCTGGCGGAGCGCCGCGCCTTGTTGCCGCAGTTACGCCAAGCTTTAGTTTTACGTTTTCAACATGCATAACCATGACGACTAGCAAACCGCAACCGACCGCATTAAACGCAAGGACGCAGGCCTGCGTATTGGAAATCGCATTCGACGATGGCAAGAATTTTTCTCTGCCTTTTGAGTTACTGCGTGTGTATTCGCCATCTGCCGAGGTAAGGGGGCATGGCGCAGGTCAGGAGACCCTGCAAACCGGTAAGCGCCTCGTCAACCTGCTGGGTATTGAGCCAGTTGGCAACTATGCCGTCAGGCCTTTGTTTTCTGACGGGCATAGTACTGGTATTTTTTCTTGGGAGTATTTGTACTGGTTGGGCGACAACGCGACACAGTTATGGCAAGACTATCTGGAAAAATTGCAGGCGGCGGGTTTTACAGGCGAATCTGGCCGCGATGCACCGATGGCGGATAAAGCTGGTTCAGCTTGTGCGAGCAAGCACTAAAAGCCTGCCATTCAAACTATTGCAGGTCCGCATGATCGTAGTAGATGCTGCCCCTTACTTCCGTGCCCAATCCTAACTGCCTTTGTATAGCGTGTTCTAATTTTGATTGCGCAGGCTCTTGTTCTCCATGTTTGTTTATGAGCAAGGGTTTGAATTGCGCCTCTGCTTTGACATCGATGGCTAGCAAGTGATCGAAGTCTGGGCGACTGTCGATTTGCTTCAATAAAAACCGGTGGCGACCTTCGCCAATTGGCAGATAGACGATGCGTTCATGTTGGATATGTTGAGCTGATAAATGCCGGAATAACAAAGTTGCTTCAACCTTGATCAACACATTCTTGTATTGTATTTTTCCGCCTTGCTCAAAATGGCCGTGAAAAATCGTGGCGCGAAATTCTCGTAATGCAGGTTGGGCATCAGGTGCCAGTCGCGCCAGTTCAAACTGTTGCGGCTCCAGGGTCCACAGATCCAGATTTCTGTTCAGTTGTTGCTTCAATTCTTTTTCTAGCTTGCGATCAGCGAGATGAATTTTCAAGACAAGCTGATAGTCGTGCGGCGCATGAAACATGGCGAGATGTGAGGCAAAAATTTCTTCGCTATTGCCGAATAAAAGCATGCCATGCAAACCGTAGGTCGGGCCGTGTTTTTTCATCGTTTCGGCGTAGCCAGCTTGCCAAACGCAGCATGTACAGAATAAAAATGTCAGGACAGTTTTCATAAAGATGCTCAGATTCTGACGATCAACTTGCCACGATGCTCACCGGTGAATAAGGAGTTCAAGGCGTGCGGTAATTGTTCGAAACCGTCGATGAAAGTTTCTTCAAAAACGAGTTCGCCAGTCTTTACCCAGGCGGCAACGATGGGCAGCATTTCATCCATGCGATGCAGATAATCGCGAGCCAGTATGCCCTGCATGGTGGCTCGCTGGTACAACATGTGATGTAGCAGACGCGGCCCCATTTCAGGATTATCCAGCCCACCGTTGTACTGGCTGATTTGTCCGCAAATGACGATGCGGGCACGCCGCTTGATCAGCGGGATTACTGCATCGGTGACGAGACCGCCAACATTGTCGAAATACACATCGACGCCACCCGTCAGGCGCTGAATTTCGGTACTCAAGGTTTCGGCATCGCTGAAATTTCTATAGTCGATTGCCCAGTCTGCATTCAGCTTTTCGGTCAACCAGGCGCATTTGGCAGCACCACCAGCGATGCCCAGTACGCGCGCGCCATGCCGTTTAGCAAATTGAACGACCAACGAACCGACCGCGCCAGCGGCGCCGGAGACGACAACGACTTCGCCCGCATGCGGTTTACCGGCTTCCGTTAAACCAAACCAGGCGGTACGGCCAGGCATACCAAGTACACCGAGCGCTGTACTGACAGGTGCCAGTTCCGGATCGATTTTTGTCAGGTCGCTGAAATGTACCCGTGCATGTGTCTGCCAGCCTGTCATGCCGAAAACCCAGTCGCCCGCTTGCAGTTTGTCAGTGCGCGAGGCCAGAACCTGACCGACGACGCCGCCCGCCTGCACCGTATTGAGTGGATGGGGTTGCGGGTTGTAGGTTGGTTTGGCGGACTGATTAATGCGCATATACGGATCAACGCTGATGTAGCGTGCCTCAATCAGTACCTCGTCACGATCCAGTCCTGCATCCAGTACTTGCTCCTGCATCGTGTAATGATCTGTTCCGACCACACCCTGAGGATGGCGGCTGTACAACCATTGCTTATGAATTGTGTTGAGTGCGTTGAGCATAATGATCGGGAACGTGAGTGAGAAAACGGTGATAATACGGAGATTAAAAAGTCTGGTAAAGCAACTTAAATTCAATTTTTGTGTCCTGAATGGAAATCATGAACTTGAGCGATTTACGTATTTTCAATGGAGTTGCGCGTCATCCGACGCTGGCAGCAGCCGCAGCAGAATTGCACCTGACACCGTCGGCAATATCGAAGGCGTTGCGACGACTGGAAGCGGACATGAATACCAAGCTATTTGATCGTTCTGGCAAACAACTTCTGCTGAATGCAAATGGCCGCCGCATGCTGGATTTTTCCAGGGAAATTTTAAGTCTGGCCAGCCAGGCGAAGGCAGATATCAAAGGTGAGCACGCACTTATTGAATGTCGCGTTGCGGGGCCGGCCGTGTTGTTATGGCGCTATGCATCGCAGCTGAACGGTTTTTTGCAAAACTATAAGGAAAGCACGCTGAGCATCAAAACCATGTTTGAAGACGACGCCCTGGCCGCCCTGATGCGTGGTGAAGTCAATTATGCGATCGTGACTTCGGAGGTCATTCATGGGCGTAGTAAGTACTGGCAGGCATCATGGTGTGCAACAGCACTAGGAAGCATGGAAATGCAACTGGTCGCAGCACCTTCTCATCCCTTGGTCGCCAAACTGCGTGCCAACGTTGCAGATAGGGATAGGATTGAAGACGAAATGAATAATACCGGATCTGCGCTACTTTATAGCGAGTCAGCCGCCGTGTTGTCCTATGACTTCGTCAGCCCGTCGCATTCATTATTTTGCGGTGAGCAGCGGGGAAGCCGGTCTGATGGCTGGCGTGACGACCAGTTGCCGCGGCGCATTCGATACTGGATTGATGATTTGCATTTATTGTTGCAAATGGTGAGGAGCGGCAAAGCGCTGGCTTATCTCCCCGACTTTGCCGTATCAGACCAGGGCTTTTTACGCCTTGTGGTAAGCGATTGCACATTTCTTTGCAACGAGCAGGTTTGGTTAATTGCTGATGGGAAAAATGCGCCGTTCTGGCAACTTGAGCTTTCACACTACCTGCGGACGTGTCACGATTAAGCAAAACGCATTGTTGATTCACGTTAAGTGCCCGCTGGAGGATTGCTTGACAATCGCTGGTCGCGAACCAGACTTAGGCTACAATCCGGTGCAGTAAAATTTACCAGAGAAAAGGTAACGCTATGAGTAACACCACCCATTTCGGCTATACCACGGTCGAAGAAGACCAAAAAGTTCATAAGGTTGCAGAAGTATTTCATTCGGTTGCAGCGAAGTACGACATCATGAATGACGTCATGTCGGCAGGTTTGCACAGGATATGGAAAATATTCACCATTGCGCAGGCAGGGGTGCGTCCCGGCTTCAAGGTGCTTGATATTGCAGGCGGTACCGGTGACCTGGCGAAAGAGTTCGTTAAGCAGGCTGGCAAGTCAGGTGAAGTCTGGCATACCGATATTAATGAATCCATGTTGAGAGTCGGGCGTGATCGTCTCTTGAATAAAGGTCTGATTACCCCCACCTTACTGTGCGATGCTGAAAAATTACCGTTTCAGGATAATTACTTCGATCGCGTCACCGTTGCTTTCGGATTGCGCAATATGACACACAAAGATCAGGCATTGGCAGAAATGCGCAGGGTGTTGAAGCCGGGTGGCAAACTGCTCGTGCTGGAATTTTCCAAAGTTCCGGAAATTTTGCAGAAACCTTATGACATTTATTCGTTCAAAGTATTGCCGTGGATGGGGCAGAAAATTGCTAATGATGCCGATAGCTATCGTTATCTGGCGGAATCTATTCGCATGCATCCGGATCAGGAGACTTTAAAGGCAATGATGGAAACTGCGGGACTGGAAAAAGTACAGTATTTCAATTTGACTGCAGGTGTGGCAGCGCTGCATACCGGGATCAAGCTTTGATATTGGAAAGTAAGGGTAAGTCTGCTGCAACAGTTCTGGCGGAATTAACCCGATTTTATAGAAATCCTTTATTTCAGGATAAGGAGTCTGTTTCATGAAAAAATTTTTCATCGCGATGCTAATGGTCGTTAGCACGCTGGCAATGACTGCTGGCGATGTGTACGCCAAGCGTCTTGGCGGTGGCAGTTCGATAGGACGACAGTCTGGCAATGTCACACGTCGCGTCGCGCCACCACCATCAAATACCAGTAATCTCAATCAGGCCAGACCAGCTGCGCCGGCAGCGACACCCGGCGCAGCCATTCCGCCTAAGCCAGCCAGTCCATGGAAGGGCATTGTCGGCGGTCTGATCGGTGGCGCATTACTGGGCGCCATGTTTTCCCATTTCGGTCTTGGCGGTGCGCTGGGTAGTATGCTTGGCTCGATCGTGACGATTGCGTTACTGGCTTTTGCTGTCATGTTCATCATTCGTTTGTTCAAGAAAAATAGCCAGGGTTCTGCAACGCAGGCGTATTCCAGTCCTGCCTATGCTGGCGTTTCTGCAACGCCAGAGATTGGTTCCCGACTGGACTCATCGGCTTTTCAAAGCAACGCAGCTCCTGTTGCCGAGCAGACTGCACCGTGGGGTATTCCTGCCGATTTTGATGTACCGGGTTTTCTGCGGAATGCCAAAACTTACTTCATCCGCCTGCAGGCAGCATGGGATAAAGCGGATATCAACGATCTGCGCGAATTTACCAGCCCTGAAATGTACGCAGAATTGAAATTGGAAATCCAGGAGCGCGGGGCAACGCCGAACGTAACCGACGTCGTTACTATTGATGCCGAAATGTTGGGATTGGAAACCGTTGGCAATATGCATCTGGCGAGCGTGCAATTCTCTGGCATGATCAAAGAGTCGCAAAATGCACCAGCTGAAGCGTTTAAAGAAGTCTGGAATTTATCCAAACCGATTAACGGGCAAGGTGGCTGGGTATTGGCAGGTATTCAACAGATGTAATCTTCGGAATTGAAGCTAGCCGTGATGGCAACGATAGTTTTAGAGCGTATGACATGCCTAGTTTGTTGCGATAGCTGCCTGAAACTAACTTGCTTCGGCTCTGAATTGAATAGATGCAACATAGTTGATGCAACACAGGCGTGAAGCCTGACATAAGCTGTTAAACTGGAAGCCGCCCATGACGACATGGGCGGTTTTTTTATTTGATCATGATTCCACTCTCTCCCTTTATCAATCATCTACTGGCACAGGAAAGCTGGGCCAGAAACAGACTCCTGAAACATGTCGGAAAAGTGGCATGTATCGACACACAGGCACTCCAGATTCGGATGAAAGTATGTCCCGATGGCTTGCTGGAGGATGCTGGCGCCCATGCCGCTTCGCACGTGACCATCCACGTCAAACCGGGTGACCTGGCGATGATGATGCAAAATCGCGAACGCGCATTTTCCTACGTGAAAATTGAAGGCGATGCCGATTTTGCCAATACGATTTCTTATCTGAGTCAGCACCTGCGTTGGGAAGCGGAACAAGACTTGAGCAAATGGTTTGGCGATATTGCCGCCGTGCGCATGGTCGGAACAGCGAAATCGCTGCTGCAGACAGCGGTTGCGACACAGCAGAGAGTTCATGAGAATTTGGCGGAATATTTGCTGGAGGAAAACCCTATGCTGGTGCGTCCGTCGGCTGTGACGGCTTTTGGTGCGGAAGTAAACAAAACTCGTGATGATGTCGAGCGTCTCATCAAGCGCATCGAAAAACTGGAAAGGTTGCGCGGATGATTTTGAAATTTTTGCGGGTACTGAAAATTGTCCGCGTTGCTCTCCGTTACGGAATTGATGAAATTGCGATATCTGGTTTTTCTGTACCGCGTACTGCCAGACTGATTGAGGCATTGCTGTTTTGGCGCGACCTGTCTGCACCACGCGGTGAACGATTGCGCCGGGCACTTGAAGACCTTGGTCCGATTTTTGTCAAATTCGGTCAGGTGTTGTCGACGCGACGTGACCTGATGCCGCCGGACATTGCCAACGAGTTAGCCAAGCTGCAGGATCGCGTTCCGTCCTTTGATCCGGATCTGGCGATTGCACAGATCGTCAAATCGTTGGGCGCGCATCCGGATCAGTTATTCGCCAGCTTTGAAAGGCTCCCCGTCGCTTCTGCATCGATCGCTCAGGTGCATTTCGCCACATTGAAAGACGGACGTGAAGTTGCCGTCAAAGTGTTGCGTCCGGGCATGAAAGAAACCATCGACCAGGATGTGGCGCTGATGCAGATCGCGGCTGGCTGGCTGGAAGCATTGTGGGCCGATGGCAAACGCCTGAAGGCGCGTGAAGTCGTTGCGGAGTTCGACAAATATTTGCATGACGAACTCGATCTGATGCGCGAGGCGGCAAACGGAAGTCAATTACGGCGCAATTTTGCCGATTCGGATTTATTGCTCGTACCGGAGATGCATTGGGATTATTGTTCGTCGTCGGTCATCGTGATGGAACGCATGAAAGGCATCCCGATTTCGCAACTCGATCAATTGCGGGAAGCTGGCGTCGATCTGGAAAAGCTTTCGCGTGATGGTGTCACGATCTTTTTTACGCAGGTATTTCGCGACGGTTTTTTTCATGCTGACATGCATCCGGGGAATATTCTGGTATCGACCGATGCAGCAACTTTTGGGCGCTACATCGCTCTGGATTTCGGCATTGTCGGCACGCTCAACGACTTTGACAAAGACTATCTGTCGCAGAATTTTCTGGCATTTTTCAGGCGCGATTATAAACGTGTCGCCGAGGCACATATTGAATCAGGCTGGGCACCGAAAGAGACCCGGGTGGACGAGCTGGAAGCTGCTGTACGTGCCTGCTGCGAACCGATCTTCGACCGTCCGTTGAAAGACATCTCGTTTGGCCAGGTGCTGCTGCGCCTGTTCCAGACATCGCGGCGGTTCAATGTTGAAGTGCAGCCGCAACTGGTGTTATTGCAAAAAACTTTGCTGAATATCGAAGGGTTGGGGCGGCAACTTGATCCTGATCTTGATTTGTGGAAAACCGCGAAACCCTACCTGGAACGATGGATGAGCGAGCAAGTGGGCTGGCGCGGCCTGATCGACAAGCTCAAGGCAGAGGCACCACGCTACAGCCATATTTTTCCTCAACTGCCGCGTCTGGCGCATCAGGCATTGACCCGTGCGGCCGAGCCTGCGCAAAGCACTGAATTGCTGACCGCTTTGCTGGCCGAACAACGCAGCACCAATCGCCTGTTGAAAGCGATTGTGTATTTCGGTGCAGGTTTGTTCACTGGCGTGATGCTGACGCAGATCATTTTGCATTATTACTACTACAGATAGAACATGGCCGATTTTGAAACCCGCGATCCGACCAGCACACGCTTTTGGGACGAACGTTTTGAAAAAAATTTCACCCCCTGGGACAAGGGCGACGTCCCCGGCGATCTGCAGCGTTTCGTCCGTCATTCCGAACGCCCTCTGGCGACGTTGATACCGGGATGCGGCAATGCGTATGAAGCGGCATTTCTGGCACAGCAAGCCTGGCAGGTGATGGCGATCGACTTCTCTCCTGCCGCAGTACAAAGTGCCCGTGCTGCAATTGGGGAGTGGGGCAAGCATGTAGTCGAAGCCGATTTTTTTAAGTTCACTCCGCAATTTGATCTGGATCTGATTTATGAGCGCGCATTCTTTTGCGCATTACCGCCAGAAATGCGGCCGGCAATCGTTGCACGCTGGGCTGAATTATTACCGACGGGCGGTTTGCTGGCGGGATTCGTCTACTTCAATGATACCGCCGATGCAAGTCGGAAAGGGCCACCTTTTAGTATCCACAGCGACGATTGGTTAGTGTTGATGGCAGCCAATTTTGAACTTGTTGAAGATCGCGCTGTTGAGGATTCCATCGCCGTTTTTGCTGGCAAGGAGCGCTGGCAAATCTGGAAACGACGTTGATATTGTGATCGTCGCGGATGCCGTTTTATGCCGAAACCGATCGGCCTGATATTCACGTGGCGATAAGTCGTTTCGTCAAAAATGATAACGCCAGTGCTGACGCACACTTAGAATCAAGCCAGTAGCAAATTGCTTTGCGCCGATATCGTCGTGGCTGGTCCGGATGTCACGCCGGAGTCATCATCTTGCTTCACTCTGTACGGAACGCATGTGTTTCGGCATTGAAAGGAATCGCAGTGACTTCACGGGCAGTGACTTTGGCATTGCAGGGAGGTGGGGCACATGGTGCATTCACCTGGGGCGTGCTGGATCGTCTGCTGGAAGACGGACGGATCAACATTGAGGCTATCAGCGGTGCCAGCGCCGGTGCCATGAATGCCGTTGTGCTGGCACACGGTCTGCAGGAAAATGGCCGCGACGGTGCTCGGCACGCATTGCGGCATTTCTGGGACAGCGTAGCCGCCAGTGCGCCATTGAGCTTCATTCAGGACGACATGGCGCAAATGACGGACATTGCGCGGCAGTCGGAATTGCCAGCTGCGCTGAAGCATTATATTTCGCTGCTGCGATTCTTTTCGCCGAGCCAGCTGAATCCTTTTGATTTAAACCCCTTGCGCGACATACTGGCCGCGCAAATCGACTTCGAACGTTTGCGCAGCGTCGCCGGCATGCAACTTTTCATCGCAACCACCCATGTCGGCAGCGGAACGCTTAAGCTGTTTCGCAATAAGCAATTGACGCTGGAGGTCTTGCTGGCGTCG
>JAGWUK010000720.1 GCA_028868455.1 Burkholderiales bacterium
GTTCCGGGAAACAGGCAAGATAAGGATGTAGCGTTTCTTCATTCGCCCTGACAGCCATCATGCCACCAGCGGAATTTAAATCACTCATCAGTTTTCCGCGCAATGCAACCAGCCGCAAAGCATCGGAAAAATTTAATCCGCCAGCAATGACAGCGGCGGTATATTCGCCGAGACTATGCCCAGCAAGAACGTGTGGCCTTACTCCGTATGTAGCCAACAAACGAGCCAGTCCGACCCCGACGACCAGCAATGCAGGTTGTGTATACGCAGTTAAATCAATCTTTGCGTCAGCACTGGACAACAACTGGCTCATAGACCAGGGAAGTATATGATCTGCCTCTTCAGCCACTTCGCGAAATGGCGGGAAAGTTAACAAGCCGGCGGCCATCCCTGCCCGTTGCGCGCCCTGTCCTGGACATAAAAATGCAATCCTAGGCGGGCGGCGGGCGGCAATGCCGACCACCGCATCTGTCTCATGCCTGCCATCTAAAAATGCCTGCAATTTGACAAGCAATTCCGGCATGTTACGTACAACTATATTTAGTCTATGTCGTAAAGGTGAACGCCCTTGTCGAGATAAGGCACAAATTGCGACGAAATTAAAAGCCGATTCAGCATCACGACGCAATTTTTCCAAGCTACGTTGTGCCAGCAACTGCAACGCGTCGCTGCTAGCTGCTGACAATGTGAACAATTGCGGCGCATTACTTTTCCGCTCTTGCCCGAAAGGTGAATTAGTTTTAGGCGATTCTTGTACGACAACATGACAATTAGCGCCTCCAAAACCAAACGCACTCACTGAGCCTACGCGAACTTCGCCGGAATTACCGGGCAGCCAATCCTGTTTCTGATCAACAACGCTTAAGCCGAGTTGCGTAAAATTGATATGCGGATTGGCTTGAGAGAAATGCAAACTGGCTGGTAATTTTTTGTGTTTTAGGGCAAGAATCAGTTTAATGAGTCCTGCAATGCCGGCTGCGGCCTCGAGATGGCCAATATTCGTCTTGACTGATCCGAGCAGGACTGGGCGTGCGCGCTGACTTTTCCCCAAAGTACGACCAAGTGCTCTTGCTTCGGTTGGATCTCCGAGCAGCGTGCCAGTACCATGTGCCTCAACATATTGAATATCGCCAGGATGCATACCGGCATCAGCAAGAGCATCCTGGATAAGCTTCTCTTGTGCCTGTCCATTGGGCGCGGTGATTCCGTTGGAAACACCGTCATGATTGCTGGCAGAACCACGTATAACGGCATGGATCCTGTCGCCAGCGGCAATTGCGTCATCAAGTCTTTTCAATAGTACGAGGCCACAGCCTTCGCCCCTGCCATAACCATTGGCACTTGCATCGAACGTTTTGCACAGCCCATCTGGGGCCAGCATATTTCCCTTGCCCAAGGCAACACTACTATCCGCCCGGAGCATCAGGCTGACACCGCCAGCCAGCACCATGTCCGCATCGCCGGTCTGCAAACAACGGCAAGCCTGATGCACAGCGATCAAGGATGAGGAACAAGCTGTGTCGATGCTCATGCTCGGTCCACGTACGCCAAAGAAATGCGAAATGCGGTTGGCGATTACTGCATTGGAAGCACCGACCCCCATATGTGGCTCGACTTCATCAGTGCGCGAAAAATTACCTAGAAATTCCCCGTTCACCGCACCTATAAATACGCCCAATCGACTCTCTCTGAGCCCATCCGGTGCTATACCTGCATCTTCCAGCGCTTGCCACGCGACCTGCAGACTTAATCTTTGTCGAGGATCCAGCGCCGCAGCTTCTTTGGGAGAAATACCAAAAAATGCAGGGTCAAAGCAATCGGCATCATCAATGAATCCCGCAAATCGAGCCGCTGATTCAGGTAAATTTGAAACATCCCAGCGATTCGGCGGTACTGCTTTAACGGCACATTGCCCTTGTTCCAGTAATGCCCAAAAGGTATCGACATCCGGTGCGCCTGGAAACACACAAGCCATTCCAATCACAGCGATCGGTACGTTTTTAGATTTGGAAAAATTGGCCCCGTGCACCAATTCAGGGTCAGCCGCCACCATCACAGACCTCCTGACAATTG
>JAGWUK010000721.1 GCA_028868455.1 Burkholderiales bacterium
TTAACGAGCCTTTCATAGCCTAAATTCAGGATTGAAAAGACAACCTCGGACAATGACTGAACCTCGATTGGAGAGGTTTTGCCATTGGCATCCGTTTTACCAGTAATAACCTTGGTGTTGCTTGAATCTTGTACCGCCGTCGGATTTGATTGATTTGTACTGGCAGGCACCACAACCGCATAGGGTTGATTCGCATACGGTTGACCATCAGCCGTGCTGAGAGAAAACTGGACCTGCGTTTTCGCTTTTAGAAGCTTTTCGACCTCATCCAAATGATTCAGAATCTTTGCGGAAATAATGGATCGAACTTCTGCAACTCTTGACTGATTGCCGGAATTTGGATCGAAGTACCAACCTTCATGATGGAATAGATAAATATTCTCTTCGACACATTTCGGGAAGTGGTGCCCTGCCTTTTCTTTACAAACCAAAAATGACAGCAGTGCAGAAAACGCGCCGCGTTCGGCATCGAAGATATTTTCTTCCTTGAGATCAAGGTCAAATCCCAACTTCTTTTTTGCGTAACCTGGTTTTTCCGCCTCTTTGACTGTTGCACTGGTGTATTGAGCCAGCCCTGCCGCCGACGTTGTACCCGCAGCCGCATCAGGGTTGAAGCCGGATTCAACTTTAACCAGCAGTAAAAGGTACGCGATATCCCTGTAGCTCAGTTTGTATCGTGTACCGACCTCTATCAGGAGGTCGATGACCTTCTTCTGGTTTTCGTGAGAAACATCACCCCAAACTCTCGAGTTTCCAGCTATTTTCTCTTTGTTTTTGTCTATATCTGGTTTTTTGTAAAGCCAAGATTTTTCTGAAATACTGGACTCTTTGTAGGCCTTGCCTTTTGATGCAAAAAGGCATTCGTACACTGTTTTCATCTTTGCCCCCCAATTAATCCGGCATCAACGACTTCACTCGACCTTCATTGATGCTTTGTCCCGTCTGGATGATTTTTTTTCTTTGCGATTTATCGTTTATAGGATTTATTTGCAAATCATAAAATTCGATTGCTTCCTCATCCTCATGATTTCCGAGTCCGGCGGCATAATTGACTTTCAGGTAACTGACATTGCCGACCTTTTGGCATTCCCAATAGGTCGCGCGTAAACGCTTGTTGATCGCCTTTGTCTCGGCAAGCGGCAGCACCCTGGGTGCTTGTCCTTCTTTTGCCAGCAATTGCTCACCTTGACAGGTGTTCATCGTGTACGAATCGCTCGACGGCTTGCAAAAGGACGTGATGGAAAAGCGCTGCTGGTCGCAAGTGATCTCGGTTTTCCACGTTTCGAAACCATCAGAAGCACAACTGGTCAAGTGAATGACGCAGCCGATTGCGAGCAGTGCGATCTTTGCGTTCAAGGTGTACTTCATTTTCAGTTCCAGAATCGGTCCATTTCATGGTGAGTCGAGTTCACATTCGTGTGATGCCACTCGTCACCATCCATCAAAGTCATTTCAAGAGGTTGTTCAGATTGGCTATATGCCGCCATGGTTTTGCCATGTGCATCCGTCACCCCGGAACGTTGTTCGCCGTTCGGCAACGTCATCACGTACGCTTGCCCTTCAACGGGACGGCCATTTGAATCGTTGACCACAAATGCGCCAGCGAACAGCTTGGATCCTGGCAACTCGGGCATCGTGTAGTTAATGCTCCCGCCCCCCACCATCGACTTCTTCCCAGCCTGCACCATGATCTTGCCCGGGCACTGCGCCGTGAAGCTGCCGCCCTCAATCGTGATGCTGGCACCACCGGCTACCGCCAGCGTCACCTTCTTGGCAGAGGCAATGTTGATGGCGCCATTGGCCGACTTGATCTCCAATGCCTGCTTGGATGCAATTTGCGCTGGCCCTGCTTGCGCCTGCATGTCGATGTCGCCTTGTGCGGCGATGACGCTCAAACCTTTGCCCACCGCCTCATTGCCCGCTTGAATGGCCCCTGCCAGGAAGCCAATGGCTTGACCTGTGTGGATACGTGCCTGACCACCCGATGCAATCTGGCTGTCTTGCCCGCTGGCGATCTGGGCGACGTTGTCGCTACTCAGGATCAAGTCTTGCCCTGCGGTGATGCCCACGCC
>JAGWUK010000722.1 GCA_028868455.1 Burkholderiales bacterium
TTACAGGCACTGACACCGGGATTCATCCGTCGCATCGTTCCCGAACTGCAAATAAAAACGGTGCAAGCCGAAGAAAATTTTCCACCGAACAACAAAGAATCCCTGCAACAAGTCATGGAAAAATTCAATGGCAATCGGGATGCCGCGGCAGCGCATCTTGGGATCAGTCGCACAACCTTGTGGCGTCGTTTAAAGTCCGGTTAAATCCACACAGAGTGCAAAAGTTCTGCACAACTTTCACAAAAGCCTAAGGTAAAATAAAGACTACGTATGTTAACCATTATTCTTCAAGACGAACTCGTTGCCAGTCCGGCACCCGCCGTGGTCAGCGACCATATCTTGAGCAGCTCGCTATTGAAGCGGTTTTGTGCGTATCCTGTAATTGAAAATGATTGCAAATCGATTTGGATTTGATTTCCAACAAGATAGTTTACGCGCATACTGATACAAGATGCCCTACCATTTACGCTGTCAACTTACCAGCACCTAAGTTTCGCATTAAAAATTATGAAAAAATTACTGATTGTTGACGATAGCAAAGTTTCGCGCATGGTCATTCGCGCCCATGTCAAAGCTGTCATGCCCGATTGGGAATTTCTGGAAGCAGCAAATGGCGAAGAAGCCTTTGCCGTAGTGCAACAGCACTCGCCGGATTTTTGTACGATGGACATCAATATGCCTGGCATGCTGGGAACCGATGCCGCAGAAAAAATTCTGCAAAGCCACCCATCCATGCGCATCGTCATTTTTTCCGCGAATGTACAAGACACCATGCAAAATAGGGCCAGCGCAATCGGCAGCATTTTCGTTGCCAAACCCGTCACGGAAAAATCCATCGCCACCGTCATTAATTACTTCACGAGCTGACAATGCATTCCTTAAGCGAACTTCATCTTGACGCACTGAGCGAAGTATTCAATGTTGGCGCTGGCAGAGCCGCCGCCAGCCTCAGCGAAATTGTCGGCGATGAAGTCCGCTTATCGGTACCGTCTGTCGAGGTTCGCAAATCCTCGGATCTCGATCTGTCTATCATGGGCGTGGACAATGCCCGCTTCGGCGCCGTACACCAGACTTTCAGCGGCACGTTTGAAGCAGAAGCCATTCTGCTGTTTACCGAAGAACACGCGCTGGAAATTGTCAAAGACATGATGGGTTCGCAGATCAGCCTTGAAGATCTGGCCGAGTTTGAACAGGAAGCCATGTGCGAGCTAGGCAACATCATCCTCAACGCCTGTCTGTCCGCAATGGCCGACATGCTGAATATCCCGCTCAATTGCTCCTTGCCAAATTACACCGTCGCCACGACCGAAGAAATTTTTCGTCGTGTCAGCGATGACAGCGACCAGCCGTACGTACTGTTGTTGCATATCGATCTTGCTATTGAAAAGCGGCATTCTGAGGGGCATCTGATTTTCCTGCTAAGTTCAACTTCTCTCCAGGATCTGATCGTACAGATTGATCGCTTTTTGGGAGAAGTTTGATGTCGCTGCAATTGTCACCCATGACAATCGAGGAAATTTTCAATACGATCAACCTGGGACTGATCGTGGTCAATGCCGAGCAAACCATCCTGTTGTGGAATGGCTGGGTAGCAAAACACAGTGGCGTTACGGCAGAACAAGCGCTGGGCAAACATATTTCCGAACCATTTTCAGAAATCCCAAGCCGCGCCTTTCTGACTGCAATCACCAATGCGTTGAACTATGGCTTGCCTGTCATGTTATCCAACGCTTTGCATCGCACGCCGCTGGCCCTGTTTGACCGCGCTGGTAACGAGTCGCTGCGCATTCATCAATCGATCACGCTGACGCCGATGAGCACCCAAAACGGCGAACGCTGCTGCCTGATACAGATCACCGACTCCAGCACCTCGATCAAGCGTGAAAAAATTCTGCGCTCACACTCGGAAGCGCTGAAAAAAGAAGCCACCACTGACGGACTGACCGGCATCTACAACCGCCGCTTCTTTGATGAACACTACAAGATGGCGATGGGACATGCGTTACGACACAATGTGCCGCTGGCCATCTTCATGGTCGATATCGACTTCTTCAAGGAATACAACGATTGT